>CAZSKV010000209.1:0-2789 GCA_964607495.1 uncultured candidatus Brocadiaceae bacterium | reverse complement strand
CATCACCAGCTTCTGTTCGGTCAGCGAGTTGCTGCGCATCAGGTACGCGTAGCAGGGGTCGTTGTTGATCACGAGCTCGTAGATCTTCGACAACCCGTACGCGTACGACTTCGAGAGCTGCTCGTACTCCATCCCGAAGCGCCAGTGCGGATAGCGGGTCGGGAAACCGCCGTAGGCGGCGATCATGTTCAACTCGTCGTGGTCGATCAGCTCGTAGATCACCTCGTAGAAGTCGAGGCCGTAGTTGCGCGCGACCTCGCGGATCTCGTCGCGGCACCTGGCGAGCTCCGGCGTCAGGTTGCCCATCAACGCCCCTTGCCGAGGAAGGACTTGATCGACGCCAGGATGCCCTCGCGGTCGAGGATGTCGGTCGAGACCACGCGCTCGTCGTTCTTGAACGCCTGGTCGAGGTCCTTCTTGAACTGACCGGAGCCGTAGGCGCTCTTGACCTGGCCGTAGCAGAACTGGTTCACGCGCGGCAGGATCGCGGTCTTCAGCAGCTCGACGCAGCGTTCGGTGTCGCGCGAACTCCAGTTGTCGCCGTCGCTGAAGTGGAACGGGTAGACGTTCCACTCCGAGGCCGGGTACTTCTCGTCCATCAGGCGCAGGCAGAGTTCGAACGCCGACGAGATCTTGGTGCCACCCGACTCCCGCAGGTGGAAGAAGGTGTGCTGGTCGACCACGTGCGCCACCGCATCGTGCACGATGTAGTTGACCTCGAGGTTCTCGTACTGGTGGCGCAGCCAGGTGTCGATCCAGAACGCCTCCATGCGCACGATCTCCTTCTGCTCGCGGCCCATCGAGCCCGAGACGTCCATCATGTAGATGATCGCCGCCGAGGCCTGGGGCACCTCCTTGTGCGCGAGCGCGCGGAAGCGCAGATCCTCGCGGATCGGCACGACCCGCGGGTTCTCGGGGTCATAGGTGCCGCTCGCGATCTGGCGCTTGAGCGCCTGCCGGAACGTGCGCTTGAAGTGCCGCAGGCTCTGCGGTCCCGAGCGCGAGATGCTGGTGAAGCGGCCGCCGGTCGCGCGCAGGACCCGCTGGCCCCGCGGCTCGATGTTCGGCAGCTCGAGCTCCTCGCCGAGGATCTTCGCGAGCTCGTCGACCGAGACGTCGACCTCGAGCACGTGCTGGCCCGCGTCCTCGCCGGCCTGTCCGTCCTGCGGCTTGCCGTCGATCGGGTCGCCGGCATCGCCCTCGCCCTGACCGACGCCGCCCTTCTTGTTCTGCCCGAAGCGGAACTTCGGCAGCTGGATCTGCGGCAGCGGGATCGAGACGTAGCGCTTGCCCTGCTTGCCGATCATCTCGCCCGAAGTCACGTACTTCTTCAGGTCCTGCTTGATGCGGCCGCGCACGATGTCGCGGAAGCGGGTGTGGTCCTGGTCGATCTTGCGCACCGGCGGTCTCCGTCAGCGTCGCCTCATTCGCCCTTCGTGTCGCCGCGCGCGAAGATCGAAGCGACGTAGTTCAGCACATCGGTTGCCGAGATCTCGTCGTAGCCGAAGTCGCGGATCAAACGCGACTTGACGACCTCGATCTTCTCCTGCGTGTCCTTGTCGACCACCGTCGACACGAGGCTCGTGAGCTTGATCGAGTCCTTCTGGTCCTCGAAGAGCTTGAGCTCGAGCGCGCGATGCAGCCGCTCGTTGGTCTTGTAGTTGAAGGTCCGCCCCTCGATCGCCAGGGCGCCGATGTAGTTCATGATCTCGCGGCGGAAGTCGTCCTTGCGCGAGTCCGGGATGTTGATCTTCTCCTCGATCGAGCGCATCAGCCGCTCGTCCGGCTCCTCGTCGCGGCCGGTGTACGGATTGCGCACCTTCTCGTTCTGCGTGTAGGCCTTGACGTTGTCGATGTAGTTGCCGCAGAGGCGCGCAATCGCCTCCTCGTCCGCCGAGATCGCGCGCTGCACCTCGTTCTTGATGATCTCCTCGTACTCCTCGCGCACGAGCAGCAGCAGGTCCTTGTAGCGCTTCTTGACCTCCGGATCGGAGATCAGCGAGTGGTGGTCGAGGCCCTCCTCGAGCTCGTTCATGACCATGAACGCATTGATGCACGGCAGGTCCTTGACCAGCGTGTTGCTGATCTTGTCCTGGATGTAGCGCGGCGAGATGCCGTCCATGCCCTCGCGCGGCGCCTCCTCGCGCAGCTCCTTGATGTTGTCGCGCGTGTAGCCCGGCAGCGTCTTGCCGTTGTAGAGCTTCAGCTTCTGCATCAGCGTCAGGTTGGCCTTCTTCGGCTCCTCGAGGCGCGTCAGGATCGCCCACATCGCGGCCGTCGACAGCGTGTGCGGGGCGATGTGCTTGCCCGGGACCTTCTTCTTGTTGAAGTCCTTCTCGTAGATCTTGATCTCGTCCTCGAGGCGCAGGTTGTACGGGATGTCGATCTTGATCGTGCGGTCGCGGAAGGCCTCCATCAGCTCGTTGTTCTGCAGCTTCATGTACTCGGGCTCGTTCGTGTGCCCGAGGATGACCTCGTCGATGTCGGTCTGCGCGAACTTCTTCGGCTTGATCTTGTGCTCCTGGCTCGCGGTCAGCAGGTCGTAGAGGAACGCGACGTCGAGCTTCAACACCTCGATGAACTCGATGATCCCGCGGTTCGCGACGCAGAACTCGCCATCGAAGTTGAACGCGCGCGGGTCCGAATCCGTGCCGAGCTCGGCGATCTTGCGATAGTTGATGTCGCCGGTCAGCTCGGTCGAGTCCTGGTTCTTCTCGTCTTTGGGCTGGAACGTGCCGATGCCGATGCGGTCTTTCTCCGAGAAGCGGATGCGCTTCACGCGCACGTGG
>CAZSKV010000208.1:0-12679 GCA_964607495.1 uncultured candidatus Brocadiaceae bacterium | reverse complement strand
CTGCGCGGCATCGCCGGCCAGTGCGCCTACTCGGCGGCCAAGGCCGGGTTGCTCGGGATGACGCGTGCGCTCGCGCGCGAGGTCGGCAAGCGCGGCGTGCGCGTGAACGCGGTCGCGCCCGGCTTCGTCGCGACCGACTTCGTGCGCGACCTGCCGGCGGAGGCCGTGCAGGCGTTGCGCGGGCACGAAGCGCTGCCGCAGGGCGTGTCTGCGCACGCGGTGGCCGAGACGGTGCTGCACCTGCTCTCCGACGCCGCGGCTGCGGTCACCGGCCAGACCCTCGTCGTCGACGCCGGAGCCGGCTTGTGACCGCCGCGGCCGGGATGCTGAATCCGCAGGCTCCGCGCGCCGGCTGGATCAAGCGGGTGCTGGGTCCGCTCTACGTGACCGGCGTGTTCTGGTACCGCTTCTGGGCGTTCGGTGTACGGATCGTGCCTGGAAGCGTGAAAGGCCCGGCGATCGCGGTCTGTGCGCTGGTGTTCACCGTGCTCCTGCGCCGGATCGGCCACGCGATCCGCGGCAACCTCGCCGTCGTGCTCGGTCCCTGTGGATGGTGGCAGGGCCAGGTGCGCGTGTGGCGCACGCTGCGCGACTTCGCGTGGTGCGTGACGGAGCGCACGGAACAGCTCTTCGGCCTGCGCACGGCGCGCGCCGAGCTCGAGGATCCCGGGGTCTGGCACGCACTCGGGGAAGCTCCGGGCGGCTTCGTGTTCGTGACCGCGCACGTCGGTGGCTGGGAATCCGGCTCGTTCCTGCCCGCCCACGCCTCGACCCGGCGCGTGCATCTCGTGCGCGAGCCGGAGATGGACCCCAGGGCCCAGGAGTTCGTGCGGCGCCAGCTCGCGCGCCTCGACCCGGCCCGCTACGTGACGCACTTCGCGCACGACGACGCGACGCTCGGCGTCGAACTGCTCGCGGCGTTGCGCCGTGGCGAGATCGTCGCGCTGCAGGGCGATCGGCCGCGCGCGGGCCAGGCCGGCGTACCGGTGCAGCTCTTCGCGCGCACGGCCCTGTTCCCGGCGGGGCCGGCCGCGCTCGCGCGCGCGGCCGAGGTGCCGCTCGTGCCGGTGTTCGCGTTCCGGATCGGGCGGTTGCAGTACCGCGTGTCCATCCGGAAGCCGATCGTGGTCGCGCGCAGCGCGGACCGCGAGGCCGACGTGCGCGCGGCGCTGCAACGGCTCGCGGTCGAGATCGAGGCCGCAATCCGCGCGCGCCCGCACCACTGGTTCTGCTTCGCCCCGCTGTGGACATGAGGCGGCTGGCCGGCCCGCTGCTGCTCGGGTTCGCGTTCGGCGCGGGCGTGTTCTGGTCGTGGCAGCAGTGGCCGGACCCGCAGATCGACTACGGGCGCGAGCTCTACTTCCCGTGGCGGATCTGCGAAGGCGACGTGCTCTACCGCGATCTCGCGCACTTCAACGGCCCGCTGTCGCAGTACCTGAACGCGCTGCTGTTCCGGCTCTGCGGCGCGCACGTGCTCACGCTCTCGCTCGCGAATCTGCTCGTGCTCGCCGGCGTGCTCGTGCTGGTCTGGCGGCTGGTCCGGCGCCTCGCCGACCGGCTCACGGCCACGGTCGCCGGCCTCGCCGTGCTCGGCATGTTCGCGTTCGGCCAGCACATGCTCTGCGGCAACTTCAACTGGGTCAGCCCGTACTCGCACGAGATCACGCACGGGATCGCGCTCGGTTTGCTGGCGCTGCACCTCGTGCTCCGCGGCTCATTGGCCGCGAGCGGGTTCGTGCTCGGGCTCGTGTTCCTGACCAAGCCCGAAGTGTTCCTTGCCGCCGCGGCCGGGGTCGCCACGACGCTTGGTGCGCGCCTGCGCACCGGCGGCGGGGGGCGCGACCTGCTGCCGGTCGCAGCGGGTGCGCTGGTCGCGCCGCTGCTCGCTTGCTGCCTGCTCGCGACCGCGATGCCCTGGGCGGACGCCTTGACCGGTACCTGCGGCGGACTCTGGCACCTGGGCAACGCGGAGCTGCGCTCGCTGCCCTTCTACGCGCAGGTCAGCGGCGCCAACCGCATCGCCGAGAACCTGACCTGGATGGCAGGTTGGCTCTGGCGCTGGGTAGTGGTCGGCACGGTGGCCGCGCTCGCGTGCTGGTTGCCCGGTGGGCGCTGGCTCGCGCCCGCCGCGGCCGCTGGCCTGCTCTGGCTCGCGCCGCCGGCGTGGATCTACGTGGTCCGGCCGTTGCCCTTGCTGCTGCCGCTCGTGGCGCTCGGCTGGGGCCTCGTGCTGTGGCGGCGCCCGACGCCGCGCGCGGTTGCCGGTCTGGGGCTCGCCGTGTTCAGTGGCGTGCTGCTGCTCAAGATCGCGCTGAACACGAGCGTGCAGCACTATGGCTTCGCGCTCGCGCTGCCGGGCACCGTGCTCTGGGTCGCGACGCTCTGCGGCACGCTGCCGGGGCTGGTCACGCGCTGGCGCGGCGACGGGCGCGGTCTCGCCTGGGCCGGCGCGCTCGTGTTCCTGGTGACCGCCGCCGGGGTCGTGCACATGACCCAGACGCGCTTCTTCGCGCACAAGGAGCACGCGGTCGGCATCGGTCCGAACCGGATCGTGACCGACGCGCGTGGTCCGGTGCTCGCCCAGGCCCTGTCGCGGATCCGCACCCAGTTCCCGCGCGACGCGGCCGTCGTCGTGCTGCCCGAGGGCGTGACGTTGAACTTCTACCTGCGGCAGAAGAACCCCACGCCGTTCGTCAACTTCATGCCGCCCGAGCTGATCCTCTTCGGCGAAGCGCGGATGGTCGCCGCGCTCGAGCGCTCGCCGCCGGACCTGGTCGTGCTCCTGCACAAATGGACCAGCGAGTACGGCGTGCCGAGATTCGGCGTGGACTTCGGCAGGTCGCTGCGCGCATTCGTCGACCGGAACTACGAACGCGCGCACCGGATCGGCGCCGAGCCATTCGCGAGCGAGATGGCCTACGGGGTCGAGATCTGGCGCAAGCGGCCCTGAGGCACGCAGTGGCCCGGGTTCAGAACAAGCGCAGCGTCACCGCTTCGCTCGCGCCCACGGCGCCGGTCGGCCGGCCGTTGTCGCCGATCTGCCACACGGTCGCGGCAGGGATCTTCGCACCCGAGCCGATCGTCCACTTGAGCGAGATGGATGGCCACACCTCGAGCCGCTGCGTGGTCGGGTTGGTGTCGAGCGCAGCGATCTGCGCGTAGAAGGTCTGGTTCGCGAGCGAGGGTTGATTCGGGATCGGCAGGCCCGGCGTGAGGCTGACGGTGCCGCTGTTGGGGATCAGGCTGCCACTCGGGAAGTACGTGCCCGGCAGGGTCGCGAGGATGTCGATGCCCCACTGGCAACCGGCCGGCGCAGGGATCTGCAGGCTCGCGAGCGGGAACGGCAGCGACAGGTTGCCCCAGGTGCCGCCCTTGCCCTGCGCGCCGAGACAGATCGAGTTCATGTGCAAACTCGGCTGGTGGTTCGGGTAGCCCCCGCAGGAGAACACCAGGCTCCCGCCGACGATCAGGCTCGTCGGCGAGAACCCCGGGAAGCCCGACACGCCGCCGGTGCTGCTGCGGCAGGTCGGTTGGTAGAGGTCGGTTTCGCAGTCTCCCGTCTCGAGGCGATAGGCCTCGACCCACCAGCATTCCCCCCAGCTGTTGCTGTCGCAGAAGGTCTCGACGACCAGCGAGTTGCCGGCGGTCCTGGCGTAGGCGAAGGGCACAGCGAACGGGATGGGCGCCTCCCAGGGCGCGGGCCAGGCGCCCGGACTGCGCTGCGGCAGGCTGAGCGACCCCTTGAACACCTGGATCGGTTGCGAGCCGTGGTTCGCCGCGAAGGCCGGCGCAGCCGAGGCGGAGGTTGCGGGCGACACGGACGCGATGACCTTCAGGTTCGCGGTCATCGCCTGGTTGCTGTTGGGCAACCAACTCGGCCGGCGTGTCTGCATCGCGCTCAGCAAGGCACTGGCGACCGGGATGTCGCTCACGTCGTAGAGGAAGAGCGTGTGGCCCTCGTTCCTGATGCCGGACCAGGTTTGGGAACCCCAGAACATCACGCTCGACGCGAAGTTCGCGGGGACACTTGCTGCCTTGCCCGGAACCACGATCGCGGTCTGTCCGGCAAGTGCCGTCACGAGACCGAGCGAGGCGGGCAGCAGGTGGCGCATCGTCGACCTCATCCTAGCGCGACCTCGCCGATCCAGAGCGTCAGCACGCCGGAGGCCAGCTCCGTGCCGCCGGCGCAGGCTTGGAAGCGGTAGGTCGCGAGCGGCAGCCGCAGGTCCTCGAGGGTCACGACCAGCCTGGTCTCGAAGTCGCAGGCAAGGTGGTCGGTCGCGAGGTGCAGGGACTTGAGTCCTACCAGGCGTCCACCCGGGCCGCCGCCATGCCCGCCGAGCCCGTGATGCACGCCGGCAGCCTGGGCCGCGAGCTCGACGACCAGCAGCGCCGCGGCGGAACCACCTGCGGCGTAGGCACTGGTGCGCGGCACCACGGCCACGCACTCCGCGCGTTGCGCGTCCCGATGCAGCACCTGCTGCACGAAGCGCGCAGGTCCGCGGTGGGGGAGCAGCTGCTCGAGATCAACCTGCATGCGCGACCTCGAAGCTGCCGGTGGCGACGACCTTGGCCGCGTCGTGCACCGCGAAGTGGATCGTGCGCCCACTGCAGCGCAAGCGGCAGGTGAGCACCGCGTCGGGCGGCACGGTGGTGCGGAAGCGCACCCCCTGCGCGGCACGCACCGGGCCGCACGCGGGCAGATGGCGGCGGATCAGCTGCTCGAGCACGACCAGCAGCGCGACGCCGGGCAGCAGCGGCGCGTCCGCGAAGTGCCCCGCGAAGTAGCCGCTCGCGCGGGGGAAGCGCAGCTCGCACGCGAACTCGTCCCCGCTGCGCGTCACCGCGCCGGCCGTGAAGAGTGGCCCGCCAGCGGCTTCCACGTCACTTGTCGAAGCGCTTGTGCACGTCCCAGGCCACGAGCCAGCGCTCGCCGATCTTCTGGTAGCCCAGCTTGAACAACCGCTTCTCCATGTCGGGCATGTGCGCCGCGCCATAGTAGATCGCGAGGTTCTTCCTGCCGGCCGCGACCTGCTGCACCAGCACCTCGATCGCCTTCTGGTTGCGGCCCTCGAGCAGCGCCGAGCCCTCCTCGTTGCCGGCGCCGAGGCCGGAGACCATGCGTTCGACGTGGTTGAACTGGCGCGCGAAGTTCAGGCGCATCGTGTGCCGGCCCTGCTTGTTGCGGAATGCCTTGACCAGGTCGACCTGCTGCACCTGGCCGCCGGCGCTCATCTGCATGCCGGCCAGCATCTGCTTGCCGATGATCGTGAGGATCGTCTCGCCGCGGCGGCGCATCTCGCGCTTGAACTCGGCTGGCGACAGATCCGCATGCACGAAGTTCGCGGGCGTGTAGTCGATGCCTTCGAGCTGGAACTCGAGCTCGAGGCTGCTCTTCAGCATGTTCTGGATCATGCTGATCGGACTCCGGTCGCGGGAGTCGGGATCGGGGCGCGTGCCTTCGGCGGCGACCAGCTCATAGAGCATCGCCTCGTACTTGCGGAACTCCGCGTTCAGGACCGCGTAGTGCGCGCCGTCCGCGATGTGCACGGCCGAGATCAAGGTGACCGTGACCCCGTCCTCGTTGCGGTAGGTCGGCAGCGCCACCTCGAGGATGCCCTCGTCGTTGCCGGTCTCGGTGAAGCGCAGGAAGTCGCCCTCGCGCGGCGGCTCGGGCGCCTCGCGCAGGCGCGCGAATTCGTCCCCCGGCTTCCAGCTGGGCTCGTCGGCCGCATTCGCCGAGCGCACGAGGCACTCGGCGATCAGGCGCAGGTCCTGCACCGCCCCGTCGAGCACGAAGCGCGCGTCGTACTCGTCGCTCGGCTGGTGGTAGTGCACGGTCGTGAACATCGCCTTGACCCGCGCCCTGCCCTCGGGGTTCTCGAGGAAGCGGTCGCCGGCCTTGAAGTAGGCCGAAGGGATGCCGACGCGCGCGAACGAGAAGTGATCGCTGCGGTAGAAGTAGCCGCGGTCGGGTTCGCTGTCGGGCCTGATCTCGCGGCCGCGCGCCGCAGCGACCGTCTCGGATAGGTCGGTCAGCGTGTTCTTGCCGTGGCCGATCATCTGCAGGTCCTTGGTCGGCCCCCAGATGTTGATGCCGTCGATGTTGTAGTTGGCGATCACCTTGCGCCGCGGGATCGGCAGGTGCTTCGCGAGATACTCCGAGCCGAAGAGCCCCGACTCCTCGCCGGTCACGGCCGCGAACCAGATCGTGCGCGCGGGCCGCGGCTCGAGCGCGGCGACCGCCCGCGCGAGCGCGAGCAGCGCCGCCGTGCCCGAGGCGTTGTCGAGCGCGCCGTTGTAGATCGGATCGCCCTTCTTCTCGGGGCCGATGCCGAGGTGGTCGAAGTGGGCGGTCACGATGATCGCCTCTTCCTTCCGCTTGGGGTCGGATCCCGTCAACTTGCCGAGCACGTTGGCCGATCGCAGGTCGCGGAACGTGTTCTCGAGCGCCAGGTCGAGCTTCACGCCGAGTGGGACCGGCTTGAACTCGCGGGTCTCGGCCTGCTTGCGCAGCGCATCCAGGTCCTGTCCGCCGAGCGCACAGAGCTGGCGCGCGGCGGCCTCGGAACACCACGAACGGATCGGCAGCGTCGCCTCCCCGGGTTCGAACGGCAGGAAGAACGTCTCCTTGCCGTGCGTCGCCTGGATCACCTGGAACGGGTAGCCGGCCGACACCTCGGTGTGGATCACGATCGCGCCGGCGGCACCGCGGCGCGCGGCCTCCTCGTACTTGTAGGTCCAGCGGCCGTAGTAGAGCCGCGTCTTGCCGGCGAAGAGCCTCGGATCCTCGCTCGGATCGTTGTTCATGACCAGCAGCACCTTGCCCTTCAGGTCGATGCCCTTGAAGTCGTCCCATGACTGCTCAGGGGCATGGATGCCATAGCCGACGAACACGAGTTCCTGCCCGCCCCAGGCGGTCTCGGCTTCGCGGCAGGCCGCGGTCGCCGTGAACTCGCTCGGGGCCGCGAAGGTGTGCGTGCCAGTCTTGCCCTTGGCGGTCAGCGTCGTCGTGACCTTCGAGGTGATCCCGAGCACTGGCACCGACTGCTCCTGCACCTCGAGGCCGAAGAGCTGCATCTGGGTCGCGAGATAGAGCCGCGCGAGCTGGTCGCCGCGCGAAGCGACGCCGCGGCCTTCGAGCAGGTCGTCGGCGAGGAAGCGCAAGGGCGCGCGGAGCGCCGTGTCGGAGATCAGGTGCTCGACGGCGGCGGTCGGCGGATCCTGCGGGAAGAGGAGGGTCGTCAGCGCGGGGAGGAGGAGGAGTGAGGACACGGGCGCACACGATAGCCCGGCAGCGGCGATGTGCGTGCGCCGGGGCGTCCGGGGTCCGGGTCCGAACCCCGGGAGGTGGCGCGCCGACCCCGGTTCAGCGCTTGAGCTTCTCGGCGACGGTCGGCTCGAGCGCCTTCAAGCCGCCGGCCCTGCCGAACGCGAGCGCCTCCTCGGCCGGCTTGCCGTCGACGTGGAAGGCCTTCATCGCGAGCAGGGCGCCCACGCGGTTGCTGCTCGCGCAGCAGACCAGCGTTGGCTTGCCGCCGGAAGCCGCGAGCTGGGTCGCGAGGGCTTGCGCGTTCGCGACCGTGATCGCGTCGCCGCCCGCGACCGGCAGGCGCACGAACTCGATGCCCAGCGCCTTGGCCTTGGCTTCCTCCCAGCCCGTGCCCGACTCGGTGCTGGTGCGCAACTGGATCACGCGCCGCACCCCGAGCTGTGCGAGCTGCTCGAGCTGGGCCTCGGTCGGCTGTCCGGAGGTGATCAGGTTCGGCTGCGGCAGCGCGAGGTTCCGCACTTGCGTCGCCTGCAGCTGGGCCAGCGTCGGCGCGGTGGTGGTCGACGCGGTCGGGGAACCGCATGCGGCGAACGTGAGGGCAAGGCAGAGTGTGCTTGGGATGGGGTGGTGCATCGAGCCTGGATCCTCGCACCACCGAAGGTTGCGTGCATGCTGGAATTGCACCTCGAGGTGGGAAGGCGTCCCGTCGCCTGGACCAGGTACGGTCGGCCGCCCGCAGCCACCGCCGTGGGCTCACTCTGCCGCAGCGGGCACGCGCAGCTTCGCACCCGCGGCGATCACGAGTTCGTCGACGTGCCCCATGGCTTTCCCGCGCGCCCCGTCGAGCACCAGCGCGTGCGCGTGGATCGCGGTACCATGATGCGTGACGACCCCCTCCTTGCCGGGCGCATGGAAGCCGACCACGCGCACGCGCGCCGCCGCGGTCTGCGACACGCTGCGCCACAGGTCCGGCGCGGCCCCGCCTTCGCGCGGTGCATGCGGGCAGGATCCGCGCACGACGTGCATCGCCAGCAGCGTGGCCGGCCCTTCGATCACGAAGGGGACCGGTTCTGCGGCCTCGCGCGCGGCGGCCGGTACCGCCGCCGCGAGCAGTGCTTCGAGACCCTCGAGGTCGGTCCCAGCAGGGAGTGGCAGTTCACGCCAGGCTGCCACTTGCGTGACGGTCAGGAGCGTCGCCTCCAGGGTTCCGGCCTGGTTTTCGAGCTGTCGCGCGCTCTCGCGCGTCGTGTAGACGATGCCATCGTCGAGCAGCACCTCGCCAGCGAGCCCGGCGAGTGCGCCGACGCCAAACGTGCCCTTGCGTTCGTACGCGCTCAGGCGCACACGTGCCTCGGTCTTCCCCTCCGCCATCACCTCGCGCATCACACCGAATTGCTGCACGCGCGGCGGCGGGTTCGTCCCGACCCAGGTGCAGGCGGGCAGCAGGACGGCGGCGGTGGCCAGGGCCGCGAGGAGCGTGGACCGGGGCAGCGGGGCTGGCATGCCTCCAACCTAACCTGCGCGGCCCGACTCCGCGCGCGCGGGGGTCGCGCGTGGTTGCGCCGGGCGTGCTAGGCTCTTGGCCCGCGTTCCGCCCCCCCCTTCCGCGCAGCCCATCCTTCCATGACCTCGATGCGCATCCCCCGCCGCACCTTCCTGCCGCTTCTCGCCCTCCTCGCTCCGCTCGCTGCCCAGCAGGCGAAGGTCATCCCATCCGCCTTCGTGACGGTCGAAGGCAACAGCACGCACACCTATCCGCTCGGGCGTGGGCTTGCCGGCATGCAGGTGCTGATCGATGCCCCACTCGTGACCGCGACCGCCGGTGTGGTCACGGCCATGTCGTTCCGGGCGAACGGCGCGACGCCGACGACGAGCGTGGGCTACACCAAGAGCTACAAGGTCACGGCCTGGACCTCGCCGGTCACTGCGGCGGCCATGACCAAGGACGCGACGGCCAATCAGGGCTCGGCCACGCCGACCGTGGTGTTCAACGGCCCGCTGGCCGTGCCGACGCCCCCGAACGGCAGCGTGGTGCCGCATCCCTTCGGTCCGCGCTTCGTGTTCCTCGCGCCGTACCAGTTCAATGGCGCGAACGGCAACCTCCTGCTCCAGCTCGAGACCGCCGACACGACCGTGCCGCCGACCACCTGGCCGGTCGACGCCGTCTCGCTCAACAAGTCGACGGTCACGGGTCTGGCGGTCAAGGTGGCGAACGGTTGCGCGGTCGGTCCGGCGAGCCTCAAGCTGACGACCCAGGCCGCGCTCGCGGTCGTCGGGGGTTCGCTCACCACCAAGATCCAGTCGTCGACCGTGGGTGCGTTCCCGATCGCCTTCGGCATCCTCGGCGGCACGAACCAGGCGCCGGGCTATCCGATCGACCTCTCGCCGCTCGCCATGCCGGGCTGCACGCTGAACGTCGAGCCGGTGGCCGTGCAGCCGCTGCTCGAGACCGCGGGCACCTATCCCGACCTCGTGTTCCCGATCCCGAACGTGCCGGCGCTGGCCTGGGGTTCGGTCTACATCCAGGTGCTCGGGAACGCGTCGCCGACGACGCTGGTGGGCTCGGTCACGAGCGACGCATTCGTCTACACGATCGGCGAGACGACCGCGGCTCCGGTGCGCGCGCAGAGCATCTTCAGTCTCGATCTGCTGAGCTGGAACATCGGCGCGGCCGGGGCCTACCACCCGGTCCTGAAGCTCGAGGGCGTCCTGCCCTGAACCGCGCGGCACGCCCGTCGCGGCGCCCCCGGGACGGCTCGCTCCGGTCCGCACCGAGGTGATGCGGGACTCGGCGGGACGGCTTGCTATCGTGGTGCCCAGCGAAGGCCCCGATGCTCGAGAAGCCATTCCAAGAAATCGTCGACTCCCTGGCCGCGAAGACCCCGACCCCGGGTGGTGGTGCTGCCGCCGCGCTCGCCGCCGCGATGGGCGTGGCCCTGTTCCTGATGGTGGTGCGCTTCTCACGCGGCAAGAAGGCGAACCTCGACAAGGATCAGGAGCTGGCCGAGGCCGAGGCGCGGCTCGCGACGCTCCTGCAGCGCTCGCGGCCGATGGCGGCGCGCGACTGCGCGTCGTTCGACCTGGTGTCCTCGACCTATGCCCTGCCGAAGGAGACGCCCGAGCAGCAGTCGCTGCGGGCGCGGGCTGTCGAGGAGGCGATGGTCGGGGCGATGGTCGTGCCCGAGGAGACCATCTATCTGGTGCGTGACGTGTTCGAAGCCCTGATCAAGGTGCACGGCTGCATCGGCAAGGCCATCGTCTCCGACATGGGGTCAGGAGCCGAGCTGCTGCGCGCCGCCGCCGAGTGCGCGATCCTGAACGTCCGCATCAACGCCGCCTTCCTGAGCGACCGGGATCGTGCGCAGGCTGCCCTCACGCGCACGCATGCCGTGCGCCAGGAGGTGCTCAAGCACTACGAGACGGTCCGCGGCGCGGTCGAGAAGCTGCTCTGAGATGCGACCGCCGCTCGTCCTCGCGATCCTCGACGGCTTCGGCGAAGCGCCGCCGGGTCCCGCCAACGCGGTCACCTTGGCCGAGCCGCGCTTCTACCTGGGGCTGCGCGAGAAGTACCCGTTCACGACGCTCAGCTGCTCGGGCGAGGACGTCGGCCTGCCGGTCGGCCTGATGGGCAACAGCGAGGTCGGCCACCTGAACATCGGGGCCGGCCGCGTCGTCTGGCAGGAGATCACGCGCATCGACCGCGCGATCCGCACCGGCGAGTTCGCGCGCAACCCCGCGATCTGCGGCGCGATCGACCACGCGCTGAAGTCCGGCGGCGCCCTGCACCTGATGGGGCTGGTCAGCGACGGCGGAGTGCACAGCAGCGACCAGCACCTCTTCGCGCTCGTGCACCTCGCGCAACAGCGCGGACTGCCCGGCGACCGGTTGTTCGTGCATGCGTTCCTCGACGGCCGCGACACGCCCCAGAAGAGCGCCGAGCGGTACATCCAGGCCCTCGAGGACTGCCTGCGCCGCGCAGGCGTCGGCAGGATCGCGACCGTCAGCGGCCGCTACTACGCGATGGACCGCGACAAGCGCTGGGAGCGCGTGCACAAGGCCTACGACGCGCTGACCGCCGGCGCCGGACAGACGGCTGCGAGCGCCCTCGGCGCGGTGCAGGCCGGATACGCGCGCGGCGAGACCGACGAGTTCGTGCTGCCGACCGTGGTCGGCCCGACCGATCGCGGGCGGGTCCGCGACGGCGACGCGGTGTTCTTCTGCAACTTCCGCGCGGACCGGGCCCGGCAACTGACCGAGGCCTTCACCAGCGAGTCCTTCTCCGGCTTCCCGCGCGCGAAGTGGCCGCAGGTGCACTTCGCGACGATGACGCGCTACAGCGAGGGCTTGCGCGCGGACGCAGCCTTCCAGCCGCAGTACCTGAAGAGCATCTTCCCCGAGATCGTCGCCCGGGCCGGCCTCTCGCAGCTGCGGATCGCCGAGACCGAGAAGTACGCACACGTGACGTTCTTCTTCTCGGGTGGCGACGAGCGGGAGTTCCCGGGCGAGCGGCGGATCCTCGTGCCGAGCCCGAAGGTCGCGACCTACGACCTGCAGCCGGAGATGGCGGCGGACGCGGTCACCCGTCAACTCCTCGACCTCTATGCCGGCACGCCGCCGGAGGTCACGATCCTCAACTTCGCGAACGCCGACATGGTCGGGCACTCGGGCGTGCTGCCGGCCGCGGTCAAGGCGGTGCAGACGCTCGACTCCTGCCTCGCGCGGATCGTGCCCGCCGTGCTCGCGAAGGGCGGCCATGTGGCGATCACCGCCGACCACGGCAACTGCGAGATGATGATCGACCCCGAGACCGGGCAGCCGCACACGGCGCACACGACGAACCCGGTGCCGTTCCTGCTCGTCGGAGACGACCTGCGCGCGCGGCGCCTGAAGCCAGGGGGCCGCCTCTCGGACATCGCCACGACCCTGTTGCCGATCCTCGGCCTCGCGCCCGATCCGGCGATGGAAGGAGCCGATCTGCTGTGCTGAACACGCTCACGCTCACGCTCTTGCTGCTGCCCCAGCAGCCGATCCAGCAGAAGGTCGCCAGCATGCGCGCGGAGATCACCGCTGCGCGGCTCGAGCACACGATCCGTGCGCTCGTCGCCTGCGGCACGCGCCACGTGGCCTCGAGCCCGGACGGCGCCACCCGCGCGAAGGCCGGCGCGCTCGACTTCCTCGAGGCGGAAGCCCGGGCCTGCATCGCCGGCTCCGGCGGACGGCTCACGGTCGAGCGCAAGTCGTACGAGGTGTTCGCGCAGCGCCTCGGGAAGTCCGTGACGGTCACCAACGTCGTCGCGACGCTGCGCGGCACGAGCGATCCGGAGCGGATCTACCTGCTCGGCGGACACTACGACTCGATCAACAGCAACCCGCGGGATGCGGCGGGCGTGGCCCCGGGCGCCAACG
>CAZSKV010000207.1:0-12739 GCA_964607495.1 uncultured candidatus Brocadiaceae bacterium | reverse complement strand
GCAGATGCTCGGAAAAGAGGCATCTTCGCGGGCTGGAAAGGCGCTATCAACAGCGGCTTCCAGGTCGCTATCCTGCACGCGTTCTCGGCCAGACAAAGATCCCCAACTTTGCGAGTTCGACCTTGACGGACAAGAACGCCTACATCTTCTGCATCGGCCGCGAGCTGCTGGCCGGCCTCGCACTGGACCGCAACGCCAACTTCCTCGCCGGCCGGCTGTCGGAGCTCGGCTTCCGGGTCCGGACGATCCAGGTCCTCGACGACGTCGAGGACGAGATGGTGGCCGCGTTCCGGCAGGCGCTGAGCCAGAAGGCCGCCGTGGTGATCACGACCGGGGGCATGGGGCCAGGGCACGACGACATCACGCGCGAGTGCATGGCCAAGGCCTCGGGCCGCCGCCTGGTCACCGACGCGCACGCGGTCGAGATGTTGAAGATCGCCTACCGCCGCCTGTGTGCAAAAGGCGTCGTCGAGGAACCGGACCTCAACGAGACGCGCCTGCGGATGGCGCAGGTGCCCGAGGGCTCGGTGTGCTACGAGAATCCGATCGGCACCGCGCCTGCCGTGCAGCTCAAGGTCGACGGCACGGTGATCTTCATGCTGCCCGGCACCAGCGAAGAGATGCAGCGGATGTTCACGCTCTACGCCGGGCCCGAACTGCAGAAGTCCGCACCCAGCCTGCAGCGGCGCACGCGCACGGTCACCTATCCGTTCCGCGACGAGTCGGCCCTGTCGAAGCTGCTGGGCGAACTGCAGAAGCGCTTCCCCGGGGTCGGTGCCCAGGCCCAAGCCCAGGGCAGCGAGGAGCACCTCAACATCCGGATCACGCTCTACGGCGAGGATGCGGACCTCAAGACCCTCGAGCACCGCCTCGACCGCGCCGAGGCCGACCTCCGCTCGCGCCTGGGGCTGGATGCCGGTCGCTAGCAACAAAGTACCGCGTACTTTGTTACGGGGATTCGTTCCCGAGCTGCTGCGCTGGTTCGACCAGAACCGCCGCGACCTCCCCTGGCGCCGGACGCGCGATCCCTGGGCCATCTGGGTCAGCGAGATCATGCTGCAGCAGACCCGGGTCGAGGCCGTGCGCGGCGCCTACTCCCGCTTCATGGCCCGCTTCCCGACGCCGGCGGCCTTCGCCGTCGCCGATGACGCGGCCCTGCTCCAGGCCTGGCAGGGCCTGGGCTACTACCGCCGGGCCCGGCTCCTGCGCGAGGCCGCGCGCGCAGTCACGAGCCAGCATGCCGGCGCAGTCCCGGCCGACCCGGCGTTGCTCGGTGCCTTGCCTGGGATCGGCGCCTACACGCGGGGCGCGGTGGCGTCGATCGCGTTCGGGGTGCCCGAGTGCGCCATCGACGGCAACGTCGAACGCGTCGTCGCGCGCCACCGCGGCATCGAGGCCGACGTCAAGTCAGCCGCAGGGAGAACGGCCATCCGCGCGCTGGTCGCGAGCTGGCTCGATCGCACCCGGCCCGGAGACTTCAACCAGGCCATGATGGAACTCGGGGCGCTGGTCTGCACGCCGCGCGCTCCCCGCTGTGACGTATGCCCGGTCGCACGCGACTGCGTCGCCAGGAAGCAGCGGCTCGTCGACCGCCTGCCGCTCCTGCCCGCGCGCAAGCCCGCGATCGCCATCGTCGCGCGCTGCGCGCTGATTCCCGGCCGCGGCCGCAGCGTGCTCGGGCGGCGGATCGCGAGCGGCCGCATCAACGGCGGGCAGGTCGATCTCGCCGGTCCCGGAGCGCTGACGCACCTCGACTCGGCCGCCGAGCTGGCGACGAGCCTCGGCCAGCGCGTGCGGATCGGCGAGCTGTTGGCCACCGTGCGCCACACGATCACCCAGCATCGGATCGAGCTGCTGATCCACGCTGGCGAGCTGGTCGGGCGCCGCGCGCGCGACGAGGTCTTCGCCGCCCCCGACGCACCGGAAGTGCCGTGGACCACGCTCGCGCGCAAGGCGTTCCGTGCGTGTGGACTCTGACCCCGTTATCCTGCGCGGCCTTCTCCGACCAAGGATGCAACCATGGGCCTGATGGACGGCAAAGTCGCAGTGATCTTCGGTGTCGCCAACAAGCGTTCGATCGCCTGGGGCATCACGACAGCGCTCGCGGAGGCGGGCGCCAAGATCGCGCTCAACTACCAGAACGAACGCATGGAAGAAGGCGTGCGCAAGCTCGCCGAGGAGCTGCCCGAGAAGCCCTTCATCCAGGTCTGCGACGCGACCAAGGCCAACGAGGTCAAGAGCTACATGGCCGCGATCAAGGAGAAGTTCGGTCGCATCGACGCCCTCGTGCACTGCATCGCCTCCGCCAAGCGCGAAGAACTGGCCGGGCAGTACATGAACACCTCCTGGGAGGGCTACGCCCTCGCCCAGCACGTCTCGGCCTACTCGCTGGTCGAGCTCACGCGTGAAGCTGCGCCGTTGATGGAGGGCCGCGAGGCCGGAGTCGTGACCCTGACCTACTACGGCTCCGAGAAGGTGGTCCCGAACTACAACGTGATGGGCGTCGCCAAGGCGGCTCTCGAGTCCTCGGTCCGCTATCTGGCCAACGATCTCGGTCCGAAGGGCATCCGCGTCAACGCGATCTCCGCCGGCCCGATCAAGACCCTCTCGGCCATGGGCGTCTCGGACTTCGGCTCGCTGCTGCAGACGATCGCCGAGAAGTCCCCGCTCAAGCGCAACGTCACGCAGGAGGATGTCGGCCACGCCGCGCTCTTCCTGCTCAGCGATTGGGCGCGTGGGATCACCGGGCAGGTGCTCTACGTCGACTCCGGCTACTGCATCATGGGAGCCTGAAGCTCCCGCCCTCCCTCAGCGCGAACCCGTCCCGACATAGCGGCTGATCTCGCGCCGCTCGCTCGGCGTCAGCTCGAGCCGCAGCGACCGCTCGGCGAGCGCCTTCGCCTCCACGTGCCGGCCGCTCTTCGCGAGCAAGCTCGCCAGGTTCAGGAGCGAGGGCACATGGTTCGGATCGAGGCGCAGTGCGCTCTGGTAGCCCTTCTCGGCCTCGGCCAGCCGGCCGAGCTCCTCCTGGACCAGGCCGAGCCCGAATTGCGGCTCCGGGGACAGGTCGCGCAGAGCCGCCGCGAGGCGGTAGAGCTGCACGATCTCGTCACCCTCCTGCCGGACCGTGGCCGCTCCGAGGGTGCGCGCGAGCTCGAAGCGCGCGTAGGCCTCGCCAAGCAGTCCGTCAGCATCGGCTGGTTGCAGGCGGCGATAGTCGGAGAAGAGCCTGCGGGCCGCGAGCAGTTGCTCCTGCCGCTCCTTCTGCTGGTCTTCGCGCAGGCTGCCGGCGATCCGCAGCCGGCACTGCGCGAGCTGGAACATCGCCGCCGTCTCCGCCGGGGCTTCGCCGAGCAGGCGAACCAGCAACTCGGCGGCAGCCCGCTCCTCGCCGAGCTCGTAGCGCAGCCGCGCCGCTTCCCGCAGCAGGCCCACGTGCCGCGGCTGCCGCAGCAGGGCCTTGTCCAAGCACTCGACCGCGGCGCTCAGGTGCCCGTCACTGGTCAGGAACGCAGCGCGCGCGAGCTGCACCGCCGGCTCGTCGGGAGCCAGGCGCTCGGCGATCAGGAGTTCGCCTTCGGCCTGGCGCCATGGCCGCAAGGCCGGCGGATCCTCGCTGCGCGCCGCGTGCATCAGGCAACGGGCGCGGGCGATCCTGGCCGCGACGCAGCGCGGATCCCGGTCCAACGCCGCCTCGGCCGCGGCCCGTGCCCGATCGAACACGCCGCGTTCGATCCACTCGAGCGCTTCCTGCCCCTTCGCCAGGGCCGCGGCCTCGGCCTCGCGCCCCGCCGGCGGACCCGGCGTCTCGTCGGCCGCGATCTGCTCGGGCAGCGGGACGGGCCCGGCGCAGCCCGCCACCACCAGCCACGGGACCGGGAGCCAGCGCTTCACGCGGCGAGGAAGTGCAGAGTTTTCCGCATCGCCCGCATCTTGGCTCGTGAGCCTCGTTCCTACAATGCCTCGCCCATGTCCCGGATCGCCAGAGACATCACGTGGCTCATCGGCCACACGCCACTCGTCGAGCTCGGGATCTTCGCGCACAGCACGCGCGCCCGCGTGGTCGCCAAGCTCGAGAACCGGAATCCCAGCAACAGCAACAAGGACCGCGCAGTGCTGGCGATGGTCGAGCACGCAGAACGCCACGGCTACCTGCAACCGGGCGGCACGATCCTCGAATGCTCTGCGGGAGACCTCAGCGTGGCCCTCGCGATGGTCGCCGCCCGGCGCGGCTACCGCCTCGTGCTGACGATGCCGGAAGGCACCTGCCCCGATCGCGTCGCGATCCTGCGCACGCTGGGCGCCGAGATCGTGTTCACCGACCGGAAGCTCGGCACGCGTGGCGCCCTCGCGCGGCTCGAGGAGCTCAGCAAGCAGCTCCACGGCGCGCACGTGTTGCAGCCCTTCGCCAACCGGGCGAACGCGCGCGCCCACGAGGCGACCGCGCGGGAGATCTGGGAGGACACGGATGGCGAGGTCGATGCCGTGGTCTGCCCGGTCGGCACCGGCGGCACGGCGGCGGGCTGCCTCGCGTTCTTCCGGCACCTGTCCAAGCGGGTGGCCGTGCTCGGCGTCGAGCCAGCGACCTCGGCCGTGCTCTCGGGCGCGCAGCCGGGCCCGCATGGCATTCCCGGCCTCGGCGCCGGCTTCATCCCCGAGATCCTGCATGCGGACGAGCTCGCCGAGGTCATCGCGGTCGCCGACGAGGAGGCGGATGCCGCAGTCCGCCAGCTCGCGGTCGCCGAGGGGCTGCTCGTCGGCCCTGCATCCGGTGCCGTGCTGCACGCGGCCCGCGCGTTCGCCGAGCGCCCGGAGAACGCGCACAAGCTCGTCGTCGCGATCCTGCCCGACCATGCGGAACGCTACGTGGAGGCCCAATGAGCCCGGACGTCACCACCCGCGCGAAGGAACTCGCCACCAAGGCCGAGTCGCTGCGCGCCGAGCTCTCCAGGGTGATCCTCGGCCAGCAGCAGATCGTCGACGAAGTCCTGGTCGCGCTCTTCGCCGGCGGACACGTGTTGCTCGAAGGCCTGCCCGGTCTCGGCAAGACGCTGCTGGTCAAGACGCTCGCCCGCTGCATGGGGCTCTCCTGCGCACGCATCCAGTTCACGCCGGACCTGATGCCGGCTGACGTGACCGGCACGCGGATCTTCGAGGACCTCGGCCACGAGCGACGGTTCCGCTTCCAGAAGGGCCCGGTGTTCTCCAACCTCCTGCTGGCCGACGAGATCAACCGGGCCACGCCGAAGACCCAGTCGGCGCTGCTCGAGGCCATGCAGGAAGCCTCGGTCACGGTCGCGGGCGAGACCCATGCCCTACCGGCGCCATTCACGGTCGTCGCCACCCAGAACCCGATCGAGTTCGAGGGTACCTACCCGCTGCCCGAGGCGCAGCTCGACCGGTTCCTGTTCAAGATCCTGATCGGCACGCCGGCGACCGCGGATCTGGTGCGCATCCTGGACCAGACGACCGGAGACCGCGAGCCGGAGCCGCGCGATGTCATCACCGCAGCCGAGGTTCTCGAGTTCCAGAAGCTCTGCCGCCACGTGCTCTGCGGCGAGCACCTCCTGCGCTTCGTCGCGGAACTCGTGCGCGCGACCCACCCGGACGTCGCGGACAGCGATGCGCGCACCAGACAGCTCGTGCGGTACGGAGCGAGTCCCCGTGCGGGCCAGGCGATCGTTCGTGCGGCCAAGGTGCGAGCTTTGCTGGACAAGCGGCCGGCAGTGAGCCAGGACGACCTGCTCGCCTGCGTGTTGCCGGCACTGCGTCATCGCGTTGTGCTCACCTTCGAAGCCGAGGCCCAAGGGCTCGGTGTCGCCGAACTTTCTGGCGAGTGGTTGGAGCGCGCGGGACGGCGCAGCTGAATTTGTTCGAGGTTTCTTTCCGCAGCAGGAAACCTCCGGCGCGTCGTTCGTCTACTACGGGTGCATGGGACGAGCAGTCCCGACCAGCATCTCGGCTTCGGCAGGGATGAAACCGAGATGTGTCTTGAGAGGGCAGGTCGGGGCTCAGTAGTGGCCGGGAGTCGCAAGACTCCCGGCCGCTCTTTTCTCTGGGGCTCGCGCCGGCTTAAGGTGACCTTCATGCAGAGCGACCTCGAGTTCGGCCGGGAAGCCGACCAGTTCATGGCGTCCCTGTTCGCAAAGCTCTCCGAGTGCGATCCCGACGAACTCGACTGCGACCTTGCGATGGGCGTCTTGAGCATGACCTTCGCCGACCAGACCAAGTGCATCCTGAACCGGCAGGTGGCTGCGCATCAGATCTGGCTCGCACAAGGCGCGTCCGCCTGGCACTTCGCGCAGGACCCCACGAGCGGCCGCTGGCTCGACACCAAGGGGCGCGGCGAACTCGAGCGGGTCCTCGCCGAGGTCCTGGCCCGCAAGGTCGGCAAGCCCGTGCTCAGGCCGTAGCTGCCGCCGGCGGGGCCTTGGTCTCCACGAAGGAGACCGTGAACTTCGTGCCCTTGCCGACCTCGCTCTCGACATCGATCCGGCCGCCGTGCATGCGCACGAAGCGGTCGACCGCAGCCAGGCCGAGCCCGGTCCCCTCCCCCTTGGGCTTGGTCGTGAAGTAGGGCGTGAAGATCAGCGGCAGATGCTCCTGCGGGATGCCGATCCCGGTGTCGGCCACCGTGATGCAGGCCATCGCCTCGCGGCTGGTCAACGAGAGCTCCAGCCTGCCGCCGTCGGGCATGGCCTGCTTCGCGTTGATCACGAGGTTCCAGAGCGCGTGTTCGAGACCCGAAGGGTCGAGTTCGACGGGCACTGGCTGCGCCGGAACCGCGATCTCCACGGTGATACCGGAGGGCAGCAGGTGACGCACGTCCTCGCCGATCGTGCGCAGGAACTGGCCGAGCTCGACGCCCTGGCTCCTGCCGTCGGCAGGGTGCGCGACGTCGAGCAGCTGCTGCAGCAGCACGCGCGTGTCCTGCACGGCCGACGAGATGAGCGCGAGGCAGCGGTCCTTCTCCTCCGGACTCGAGCGGCCGCCGAGCGTGGCATAGCCGTAGATCACCTGCATGCGGTTGCGCAACTGGTGCGCGACCAGCCCCGCCATCCCGCCGATCGTCTCCGTGCGCAGCGAGTGGTCGAGCAGCAGCTCGCGTTCCTTCTGCCGTTCGAGGACCTCGGTCAGCTGCCGCTGCTGGCGCGCTTCGACCTGCATCGCGTCGATCACGACCGTGTGTGCGAGCGCACCCAGCAGACCGGTCGCGAGGATCTCGGCCGCGACCGGCAGCGCAGTGCCCCACGTCCCGGGCGCATACACGGGCACGAAGAGCAGCCCCTCACCTTCGAGCGCCGCGGTCACGAGCATCAGCGAGGCGCCGAGCATCGCGACGAGCAATCCAGGGCCAGCGCCGAACGTGATCGCGACCAGGAGCGTCAGGATCGGCGCCAGGAACCAACCCGGCGTGTTCACGCCCCGCGGCACGACAACGGTCACGATCATCAGGAACAGTCCGACCGCCAGCCAGGAACCGCTCCCGCGCAGTCGGCCGTGCCTGGCCAGCCGGTACGAGACCCAGAGGAACGGCAGCACGAGCAGCGCCGCGACGATGCACAGCTCGTGACCCCGGCCGGTGACCGCGAGCCCCCCCGCCCACGAGATGCGCAGCGCGAGCGCCTCGAATCCGAACATCGCCACGCAGGAGGCGACATAGACCAGCGCGACGGCGCCCAACCCGACCGCCAGGCGCGCGAGCGCGCCCGCCAGGCTTCGGGTCAGCAGCGAACTCGTCGCCGCGGGCTCCGCGGTGGTCGGCGAAGCGTCCGAAACAGCATCGGATCGCATGGGCCAGGGATGCTAGGGCCTGCCGCCCCCGGCCCCAAGCCTCGGCTCAGGCGGGCACCCACTCCGGCGTCTTCGCGCTGACCACGACCTCCTCCCTGGTCAACGGATGCGTGAAACGGAGCGAATGCGCGTGCAGCCGCAGCCGTCCGACCCGCTCTCCCCCCGCGCCGCGCCACCCGTACTTGCGGTCACCGACGATCGGCGAGCCCAACTCGGAGAGATGGGCCCGGATCTGGTTGCGGCGTCCGGTTTCCAGGCGGCACTCGACCAGCGTGTGGCGGCCGGCGCGTGCGAGCGTCTTGTAGTGGGTGACCGCCCACTCCCCCCCCTGCCGGGTGGACCGCACGACCCCGTCCGGCCCCTCCGTGAGGCGTGATTCGATGCGCCCCGCGGGCGGCGTCGGCGCCCGGCTCACGAGGGCCAGATAGAGGCGTTCGATCGCGTGCTCCCGGAAGATCTGCTCCAGCGCCTGCTTCGCCGGCAGCGTCTTCGCCAGCACGAGGACGCCGGTGGTGTCCTCGTCGAGGCGGTGCACGGCATGGACCTTCGCGCCGAGCTGCGCACCGACCGTGGTGACCAGCGTCCGGCCACTGCGCCCAGGCGCCTCGACGACCAGCATGCCAGCTGGCTTGTCCACGACGAGCAGATGTTCGTCCTGCCAGAGGATCGGGATCACGACAGCCGGCGCAACGCGATGTCGAGCGGCAGCAGCAGCGCAGCGAGCAGGACGCACAGCCGCCAGAGGTCCCGCAGTCCGCGCGCCGGGTCACCGGTGAACTCGAATGCTTGCGCAACCGTGCCGTCGAGACGGCCGTTGCCCGAGCGCGCCGCGTGCGCGAGGAAACCCCGGTCGGGCGCCGCCGCGCGGTACTCCGGCGGGAACGACTCGACGACCGCATAGTTGCGGTGGCCCACTCCCTCCCCACTCGGCAGCTTGTTCTCGATCCGCAGGCGCACGAACTCGCCGTAGGTCTCGAGCGGGAAGCGCGCCTCGAAGAGCCCCGGCGCCGTCAACGCACCGTCGAGCTTCTGCTGCTCGCCGTTCGCCGCGACGATCGCGATCTCGGGCCGCACCTCGTCGACGAAGCGCCCATCGCGATCCCGCGTGTCGATCGTCATCTTGACCTCGCCCCGGTCCACGGTGATCGATGCGTTCTGCTGCAGCACTGCTGTGGACCCGGTCGCCATCACGCCACGGACGATCTGTGCCCAGAACTTGGGGAAGCTCGGCCACGAGATCCAGTCGCTGGCCCACCGGTTCTTCGCGTCCGACGTCCACGCCACCGACCGGCCGAGCCCGTAGTTCCAGATCGCAAGGACCGGGTCGCCGTAGTCCGAGGTCAGCACCACGCGTGCGGTCTCGCGCGGCGTCGTCGCGACGTAGCCCATCAGCAGCGGCGCATCGGCGAGATCGATGCCCTTGAGCACCGGCTCGTCGGCCTTCTGCACCTTGGGCGTGAACGGCTCCTCGACCAGCATGCTCTTGCTCGCGCGCAGCGTCTCCTTGGTGAAGATCTGCGGGATCGAGCCGAAGTCGTTGGTGAAGTAGGCCTCGCCGTTGCCCGCATCCGCCATCGCCTGCAGCAGCTGCTGGTCGGCCTCGCCGATGCCGACGGTCGACACCGTGATCTCCTCGGCCGACATCCTGGTCACGAGGTCGATGTGTTCCTCGCGCGAACCCTCGGTGTGGCCGTCGGTCAGCACGATGCAGTGCTTGAGCTTGGCATTGCACTGCGTGAGCGCCTCGTAGGCGCGGTACACCCCCGAGTAGATGAAGGTGCCGCCCCCCACCGCGACGCGCGCGACCTCGTTGACGATCTGTTCCTTGTTCGCGGCGGCCTGCAGCTCGACGACCCAGTCGGCGTCCGAGTCGAAGCAGACGATCCCGATCTGGTCCTTCGCCTTGAGTACTTCGACGGCGGCGATCGCGCCCTCCTTGGCCAGTTGCAGCTTCTCGCCCGCCATCGAGCCCGAGCGGTCGATCACGCACACCAGCGCCAGGTTCGGCTTCTCGATCGTCTTCTTGATCGGCATGCGCACGGGCAGCGCGTCCTCGACCGGGGTCCGGTAGTAGCCACCGAGACCGAACGACTTCTCACCGCCGAGCATGATCAGGCCGCCACCGAAGTCGCGCACGTACTGCTTGACCATCTGCAGCTGCGCGGTCACGAGGTCGGTCGCGGGGACGTCGGACAGGATCAGCACGTCGTAGTTGAGCAGGTCGTTCAGGTCCTGCGGGAAGCCGACCGGCGGTCTGACCTCGACCGCGATGTCCTCGTCGCGCAGTGCTTGCTCGAGATGGCGCGCGTCCTGCTCCTTGCCCTCGACCAGGAGCACGCGCGGCCGCCCCTGCACGACCACCACGGCGCGCGCGGTGTTGTTCTCGGGGGTCGGATCCCCCTCGGCCTTGATGCGGATCGCGAACTCGTGGAACCCTTCTTCGAGTTCCTGCTTGGGCACGCGCACGACGTTCTTGCCCTTCGCGAGCTTGACCTTGTCGGTCTTGAGCAGGAACTGGTCGCGGAAGAGCTCGAGCGTGACCTCCTTGTCGACCGCGGAAGAGACCTGCAGCTCGAGCTCGATCGGCTCCTTGATCTTCGCCTGGGCCGGAGCAGTCAGGCGCTCGGCGATCACCTCGGGGACCTCCTTCCTGGTCGCAACCTGCACGTCGAGCGTGATCCCGGTCCGGCCGAGGTAGGCCAGCTCGAACTCCGGATCGCCGCGCGTCCAGTTGCCGTCGCTGCAGAGCACGATCCGGCGGCGGGCGTCTTCCGGCAGCACGCTGCGGGCGAGGCGCAGCGCTTCGCGGAGATCGGTCTCGCCGACCCGTAACCCGGCCGCGGTGGCAGAGAGTGTGTCGAGCTTCTTCTTGGCTTCGTCGAGGCGCGCCGGGGCGTCGGCAGCGGCCAGGTTGCGCTCGATCTCCTGGATCCGCAGGCTCAGCGACTCCTTGCGCTGGCGGTGGAACACCAGGTCCTCGAGTTCGGGCGTGCGCGTGATCGGCGCCCTCTCGAGCCCGCGTACGATCTGCGCCCGGCCGGCGAACACCACGAGCGCGGCACGCTGATCGGCACCGAGCGCCTTGGTCGCCTCGACCACGTACGCGAGCGCCTTGTCCGCGGCCTCGGGATCGATGCTGTCGGAGACGTCGAGCGCGAACACGACCGCCTGGTCGGGCTTGTCGAGCCGCCAGACCGGACGCGCCAGCCCGAGCACCACCAGCGTGAGGCCGAGGACGCGCAGCACGAACGAAGCGATCCGGCTGCGCCTTGGCGCGAGCGCGTAGCTCTTCCAGGCTGCATAGGCGAGCAGCGGCAGGGCCGGCACCAAGAGCCACAGGAAGGCCGGATGCTCGAGGTGGACGTCGATCACTGCGTGATCCTCCGGTGGAACAGGCCCCACTCGGCGAGCCAGAGGCCGCCGGCGAGCAGCAGCAGCAGCGGCCAGAGGTCCCGTCCGAACAGGAACCCCGCGCGCTCGATGTCGCTCTTCGCGGCGTCGGGTGGCGGCGCCGGCAGCGTCAGGTCCGACTCCTTCCGGTCGAAGAGGTTGACGGTCGTGCGGTGGTCGCCGGTGCTCGTGGCGACGACGTAGCGGCCGGGTTCCCAGGTGTCGGCGAAGTAGAACCTGCCGTCCCGGAGCTCCAGCGGCGTCGAGCCCTTGGCCCGCGTCCACTCCCGCCACCAGTGCACCGTCACCTTGGCGTCCGGCAGCGCCTTGCGGGGCCGGATCACGTCGCCCGGCGCGTAGCAGGGTTCGAGCAGTTCGCTCTCCTCCTCGTGCATCCAGGCCAGCGCGTTGCGCACCAGCACCGGGAACGCGACCTGCAAGAAGAAGAGATCCGAGAGCACGTCGAGGCCGAGATAGACGACCTTGCGCTCGAGCGTCTGGAAGACCACGCCGATCGGGCCCGCCGCGCTCGCCAGGAACGGCTTCCCACCAGTCAGGTCGATCGGCTTCGCGACCGCCGGCTGCATGCTCTTCGCCTCGAGGAAGCGTGTCATCGCGTGCGCCGTGTCGACCTCGCGCAGACTGGGCCCACGCTCGGGCGGCAGCGCTTTCGCCGGCAGGTCGCCGGGCAGCGCATTGATGCACACGTACGAGCCGCGGGCAGGCAACCTCTCGGGGGCGGTGTTCACGAACAGCACGAGGTCGTAGGCGAGCGCGTTCGCCTCGCTCTGCTGCTCCCACTCCTCCGGCGTCGCGATCCGGCTCCGGGCCGGATCGACGAAGCCCTGCAGCGACGTGAACGCGGCCTGGAACGGGCCAGCCTCCTCGGCCGCCTTCGTGACCAGCATCACCTTGTAGAGCCTGGCTGCCGGCACAGCGGCATAGGCGACGTCGTCGGCCGCGAGGGCGTCGCTGCCGGGCTGGTCCGGGGCGAGCGCCTCGTGCACCAGCTGCGCCTTGGCGAACCCGCCCTCCGGCAGATTCAGCTCCATCGTCTCGCTGTGCTCCTTGCCGGGTTCGAGCTCGAGCGGCAGGACCTTCTTGGTGCTGCCCTCGAGCGAGATCTCGAGCGTCGCACGGCGCTTCTCGGCGCCGAGGTTCGCGACCACCATCAGCAGGTAGTCGGTGCCGAGCGAGTGGTTCTTGCGCGCCTGGAAGCGCAGGATCGCGAGGTTGCCGACGGTCTCGCCGACCCGCAGCCAGCGCGTCGCCGGGTCCTTCGCCAGCGTCTCGGCCTGCCCTCCTGCCGCGTCGGACAGCAGCAGGATGCGCGGGTGCTTCTTGTCCTGCAGCAGATCCTTGGCGAGCCGGTGCGCGGCGGCGAGGTCGCCGCTTGCGCGCGTCGGCTGCAGCGCGGCGACCGCCTCGCGCAGGCGCAGCGTCGAGCGCGAGAAACCCTGCAGCACCTCGGGCTCGCGGCCGGCCGCGACGAGCGCGTACTCGTCCTCGGCCGAGCGGCCTTCGACGAGATCCTTGACCCGCTCGATCGCCGCGG
>CAZSKV010000206.1:0-4175 GCA_964607495.1 uncultured candidatus Brocadiaceae bacterium | reverse complement strand
CGTGCTCCTTGGTCACGACGCCGATCAGCCAGTGCTCCTTCGGCAGGCTGCGGACCGCGGTCTCGCGCAGCGCGCGCGCCATCGCTTCCGCTTCGGCGGCGCGCCCCTGGCGGCGCACGGCCACCGTCAGGTTCTGGCCGGTCACGACGACCTCGAAGCCCTCGCGCACGCCGAGCGTTGCCCACGCCGCGGCGACCTTGCGGAACGTCGCCTCGGCCGCAGCGTGCTGACCGCGTTCGAGCTGCCCGGCGGCCAGGTTGTTCCAGGCGCTGAGCGTCAGCGGGTGGGTCGGACCCGACAGGCGCTCGCGCGCGGCGGCGATCTCCTCGCACACTTGCACGTGCTCGTCGAAGCGCCGGCGCTTGTGCAGGAAGCCGGCCCAGACCGTGGCGACGCCGAGCCGGGCCGGGTGGTCCGCGTGCAGTTCCTGCATGGCGAGCGCGCGCGCCTGCGTGAACGCGCGCTCCGCTTCCGCGTCGCGTCCGCTTCCCGCGAGCGCCTGCGCGACGATCGCCTGCGCATTGATCGCCTGCTCGCTGCCTGCGCCGAGGCGCTGCGAGAAGGCTGCGTGCGCCCTGGACGCGAGTCCGAGCGACTCGGCGAAGGCGCCACGCTTGACCAGGATCGAGGCCAGGTTGCTCTCGGAGGTCGCGACCTCGGGATGACCGGGGCCGTCGGCGGCGATCCGGTCCGCGAGCGCCGCGCGCGCTTCGCGTTCGGCCAGATCGTGCTTCCCGAGGTCGTCGTAGCAGAGCGCGAGGTTGTTGCGCACCGGAATCCCCCAGCCCTCGTGCGGGTCGAGGCCGTGCTGCGCGAGCAGTGCGCGCGCGCGCAGCAGGTGGCGCTCGGCCTCGTCCGGGCGCCCGAGCCCGAGGTAGGACGCGCCGATCGAGGTCCGCGCGCCAATCTCGACGATCGGGTCGGCGAGCGGGGCGCGATCCAGGTCGCGCGCGGCCGCGTCGACGACGTCGGCGAGGCGGATGTCCTTGCCCTTCTCCGTGCCGTATGCGCCCTTGAGGATGCGCTCCTGGAAGCGGTTCACTTCGGCGAGCAGCGTCGCGCGCCGGCGCGCGAGCTGCTCCGCCGTGGCCACGCGCTGCCAGCCGAGGGCCGCAACCACGAAGCCGATCGATACGGCGAGGAACGTGACCACCGCGACGCCGAGCAGCAGACGGTGCCGCCACGCGAGCTTGCGCAGCCGGTAGCTCGCGCTCGGCGGGCTCGCGCCCACGGGTTCGTCGCGCAGGTGCCGCTCGAGATCCCGCGCCAGGTCCCCGACGGAGGCGTAGCGGCGGTCGCGCTCGCGTGCGATCGCCTTCATCGTGATCCAGTCCAGCTCGAGGGGGACGTCCGCACGTGCCTGCGACGGCCGCGGCGGGTCCTCGTGACGCAGCACGTCGACCACGCGGGCCGGCGGCAGATTCTCGATCAGGAACGGCCGGCGGCCGGCGAGCAGCTCGTAGAGGATCACGCCGAGGGCGTAGACGTCCGCGGCGGTGTCGTCGCCCTCGTCCGCCCGCTCGAGCCGCTCCGGGCTCATGTAGGCCAGCGTGCCGAGGATCTCGCCGGTGCGCGTGCAGCGCGACATCGCGTCGCGGTCCGCGATCCGCGCGATCCCGAAGTCGATCACCTTCGGCTGTCCATGCCGGTCGACGAGCACGTTCGCGGGCTTGAGGTCGCGATGGATCACGCCGTGCTGGTGCGCGTACTGCACTGCCTCCGCCAGGCGCAGGAAGAGCGTGACGATCGCGCGCGGGTCGAGCGCACGTTCCCGCACGAACCGGTCGATCGGCCGCGGATCCTCCACCAGCTCCATCGCGAACCAGGGCACGTCGGCGCCGCCCACCTGCGCGGTTCCAGCCGCGAGCACCTGTGCGATCGCCGGGTGCCGCAGTCGCGCGAGCGTGTCCGCCTCGTCCTCGAAACGCCGGCGCGCGCGCTCGCTCGGGAAGCGCAGGGTCAGGGTCTTGAGCGCGACCGTGCGTGCGGGGCGCGACTGCCTGGCCTCGTAGACCGAGCCCATCCCGCCGGCTCCGATCTGCCGCACGATCGTGAAGCCGGCGATCGTGGAGCCGGCCAGGTCCGGGGCGGCGAGCAGGGTCCCGGGTTCGCCATCGAGCGGCGTCGCCAGGCCGTCCTCGGCATCGGCGTGCAGCAGCGCGCGCACCTCCGCGAGCAGCGCCGCGTCGCCGCCGCAGTTCGCGGCCAGGAATGCCTCGCGTTCCGCGGGCGCGAGTTCGAGCGCCGCGCCGAAGAGGCTCCGGATCCGCGGCCAGGTCTCAGGGTTCACCGTTGTCTCCGAGGGCTCGCCGCAGGAAGGCGCGCGCGAGGCGCCAGCTGCGCTCCACGGTCCGCAGCGAGTGTCCGGTGACCTCCGCGATCTCCTTGTGGTTGAGGCCGCCGAACACGCGCATCTCGACGAGCTCGACCAGCTCAGGGTCGAGAGCCGCGAGCTGTTGCAGGGCCTCGTCGACGGCCAATACGTCGTCCTGGGCTGCGACACTGCCATGGATGTCGGTCGAGAGCGTCAGGCGGTCGGCGCCGCCGCCGCGCTTCTCGCGCGCGCGACCCCTGGCATGATCGACCAGCACGCGGCGCATCGTCCCGGCGGCGGCGCGCACGAAGTGGGACCGGTCCTGCCACGCCGAGTGCACGCGCGCGAGACGCAGCCACGCCTCGTGCATCAACGCGGTCGGCTGCAAGGTGTGGTCGGCACGCTCGCCACGCAGCATGCGCGCCGCGATCCCGCGCAGCTCGCCCGCGACGGCCGAGTAGAGGTCCTTCTCGGGTTCAGGGGGAACTGGCGGGGAGCCAGGCACCGGCTCCGGCATGGACATGCGCGCATTATGCCGCCCCCGCCGTCCAGCGACTCCGCGCACCAGGGTCAGGGACGCGTCCACGCCGCGTCTACCGGCCCAGGTTCAGGTTCACGGCATTGGTCACGTCGAGGCTGCCCGGTGCGTCCGTGACCGCGAACACACCCTGCACGCGCACCAGCACGCGCTCGAACGCCGGGTCGTTCGGGATCGGCAGTGCCAGCGACCATCTGGTCCCGCTCACGGAGGCGGTCGCGAGCAGCGTGAAGAGTGCCGGGGACAGCAGCCAGCGGCACGAGGGACCGGCGAAGGGCAGCTGCACCGGCGCGGCGGCTGGCAGACCGCAGAACAGGAAGCCGCTCGACCCGGGGTAGGCGTTCGCGCCGGAGAGCGTGCAAGTCTGGCCGAGCACCGGATCGGTGGCCGCGAGCGTGGTCGCCCGCGCGCTTGCGCCGCAAGCGGAACCGATCGCCTGGCCGTGGGCATCGAGCGGCACGGCGTATGGCTCGGTGCCCGTGGCCGATCCCGTGGCCCAGAACACCAGGTTCCCGCCGAGCGGGCGCATCTGGCCCGGCATCGAGCCGCTGGCACCCGGGAGCACGTCGGCGACGCGCGTCGTGCCGGTCACCGTGCCGTCACTGCGCCAGAGCTCGGGGCCCGTCGTGCCATCGTCACCCTGGAAGTAGAGGAAGCGGGAGCCTGCGGCACAGAACCGCATGGGCGCGAGCGCGCGATTCGGATCCGAGCCGCGCACGCGCGCGGTGCCGGTGGGGCTGCCATCGATGCGGTAGAGATCGATGGTCGTGGGGGTCGTCTGCTGGGCGGCGCGCGCGTAGACCACGTTACCGACCGCCGTGAGCGTCGTCGGGCTCGGGAAACCGATCAGCAACGGCGTGTGCGCGATGATCTGCGTGCCTTGCTGCGTGCCGTCCGTCTGCCAGATGGGTCCGGTCATGCTGGGGTCGCCGCACATGAAGAACAGGTAGTCGCGCGTCGGCGTGAAGATCGCCGGTCTGGCGGAGCCCGGGCCGGGATTGACGTCGGCGACGAGCACCGTGTTGACCGCAGTGCCATCGCTGCGCCACAGCTCCCAGCCGAATGCCACATCCTTGGCGTTGAAGTAGAGCTGGCCCCGCCATTCGGTCAGCTCGTCGATGCTCGAACCCGTGGGCCCGGTTTGGATGTCCAGAACCATGCGCGGCGTCCCGTGCGGATCGTCTAGCACCCACAGCTCGTCGCCGGCGGCCGGATCGATGGCGACGAAGAACAACTTGCCGCCGGCGACCGTCGGGCGGCGGGGCGCGCCGGCCCAGAGCGGGCCCACCCGCACCGTGCCGGCGGCGGTGCCGTCGCTGCGCC
>CAZSKV010000205.1:0-3800 GCA_964607495.1 uncultured candidatus Brocadiaceae bacterium | reverse complement strand
TCGATGTGTACCACCACAGGATCGCGAACAGCAGCAGGCCCTCGAGGCCGGCCTCGTACAGCTGCGAGGGATGGCGCGCCACCACCTGGCCGGTGGCCGGGTCCTCCACCAGCATGCCGAAGGGGCTGTCGGTGACGCGCCCCCACAGCTCGTCGTTGATGAAGTTGCCGATGCGGCCGAAGAACAGGCCGAGCCCGGGGAGCGGCGCGGTGAAATCGAACACGTCCCAGACGCGCCGGCCGCGCCGCCAGGCGAAGATCGCGACACCGGCCAGCACGCCGAGCAGCCCGCCGTGGAACGACAGGCCGCCCTTCCAGACCTGCACGAACTCGAGCGGGTGCAGCAGGTGCTGTTCGTAGAACAGCGCGTAGCCGGTCCGCCCACCGAGCAGCACGCCGAGCACGAGCCAGAAGATCAGGTCCCCGACCTGCGCCTCGGTCATCGGCAGGAAGCCGCGCCTGCAGAGCCGGGCCAGGATCAGCTGGCCCGCGAAGAAGGCGACCACGTACATCAGCCCGTACCAGCGGATGTCGAGCGGACCCGGCAGGTCGAGCAGGACCGGATCGAACGCTGGGAACAGGATCTCGCCCATGGATTCCCGCACCATAGATAGGGCCGAGCCCCGCGCAAAGAGTGCGGATTCCCAGCCGCGGGGCAAAGGCGCTACGCTCGGTGCGACGTGATCGATCTCAAGCAACCTCTCGCGGCGCGGCTCGACGCCGCGGCCAAGGACTTTCTCGCCGGCGCCAGCGCCGAGGTGGCCAAGGACGGCAAGGCGCTGGCCGGCTACTTCCCGCAGCTGCCGCGGCGCGTGGGTCGGTCCCCGCTCGGCAGCGGCCGCCTGCAGGCTGCCGAGATCGAACTCGACCTCGCAGCCTGGCGCAGCTGTGACGCCGCGGCCCTGCAGCTCCTGCACGCGGCCAGGGCCACCGACCAGCAGCTCGTCACCCTCTTCGAGCACGGCGACAGCGAAGAGCGCACGCTGGTGCTGCGTTGCCTGCAGGCCCTGCCCGTGACCACCGCCACGGTCCGCCTGCTGGCCGAAGTGCAGCGCACGAACGTGCAGACGCTCTTCGAGGCCGCGACCTGCGACGGCAACCTGCTGGCCCGCGCCTGCGGCCAGCTCGAGTACGACCTCACGACCTTCAACAAGACGCTGCTCAAGCTCGCGTTCCTGAACCTGCCGCTCGCGCGCGCCTTCGGCGCACAGCGGCATGCGAACCCCGAGCTCTCGCGCATGCTGCAGGACCTCGCGACCGAGCGCGAGGCCGCGGGGCGCGCGGTGTGGGCCGACACGAACCGCCTGATCGCGCGCGCGCCGACCGCGGGCACGCGGGCCCGGCTGGTCGGCGGCCTCGAGCACGGGGACGACGGCCAGCGCCTCGCGGCGGCCGAGGGCATCGGCCTGTTGAACCAACGCGACTTCGATCCGTTCGTGCGCGAACGCCTCGCCCGCGAACCCCGCGCGGCGATCCGCGCCGCCCTCGAACGCGCCCTGCAGCACTGAGACTTCGATGCGGATCTTCGAACCCCACATCCACATGTTCAGCCGCGTGACCGACGACTACGAGCGCATGGCGCTCGCAGGGATCCGCGCGGTGCTCGAGCCGGCCTTCTGGCTGGGTCAGAATCGCACGAGCGTCGGCACCTTCGTCGACTACTTCGACACGCTGCTCGGCTGGGAGCGCTTCCGCGCGCAGCAGTTCGGCATCTGGCACTTCTGCACGATGGCGTTGAACCCGCGCGAGGCCAACGACGACCGCGTGAACGACGCCGTGATGGAGGTGCTGCCGCGCTACGTGCAGAAGAACGGCGTGCTCGGCGTCGGCGAGATCGGCCTCGACGACCAGACGAAGAAGGAGGAGAAGTACTTCGTCGCCCAGCTCGAGCTCGCGCGGCGCAACGCGCTGCCGGTGCTGATCCACACCCCCCACCGCGACAAGAAGCAGGGCTTCGAGCGCTGCATCGCGATCCTGCGCGACCTCGCGTTCCCGATGCCGATGGTCCTGCTCGACCACGGCAACGAGGAGACGATCAAGCTGACGCGCGACCTCGGCTGCTGGTCGGGGTTCTCGATCTATCCCTTCACCAAGATGGACGAGAACCGGATGGTTGCGATCGTGAAGGAGTACGGCGTCGAGCGCTTCGTGATCAACAGCGCCGCCGACTGGGGCGTCTCCGACCCGCTGATGGTGCCCAAGACCGTGCGCAAGCTCGAGCTCGCCGGTTGCGCACCCGCGCAGATCGACCGCCTGGTCTGGCAGAATCCGACCGCGTTCTTCGCGCAGAGCGGCCGCCTCGACGTCGCCGAGCTCGAGCGGCCGGCCGGCGTGAACCGGCGCGAGACCTTCGAGGGCAACTCGGTGTTGCGCGGCCAGGACCCAGACAAGCTCTGAGCCGGGACGGTCAACGCCCGAGCGCGTAGACGCGGAAGAACGGCTCCTCGCCGAAGTTGGTCTTGTGCCGGATCGTGCCGGCGTGGAGCTGCTGCCAACCGGCGGGCACGAAGCCGCGCCGCAGCTGCCAGTAGAGCGAGGCCGTCGCCGCGGGCGTGAACGTCGCCTGGTCGCCTTCGACGCGCAGATAGGCGGTGTCGGTGCCGAGGCTGCGCGGTGCCCGCGCGAAGAACGTGCGGTTCGGCCAGAGCACGACGCAACGCACGCGCCGTTCGCGCTGCAGGGCCGTGCGGGCCGCCGCGTCCTCGGCCGGCGCCAGGAAGAAGCGGTGGCCGGTCAGCGTGCCGGCGAGGTTGCGGTGGTAGTTCGAGGCGACCACGGGCACGCGTGCGTAGTAGATCAGGTGTGCGCCGAGCTCCCAGGGGGCGAGCACGGTGCCGTCCCCGAGCTCCTGCCGGCGCGCGGCCAGCACGGCGCAGAGCTCCTTGCGGCTCACACGCTCGGCCGCGCGCGAGAGCTGGATCGCCGGCGTCGCGTAGGTGCCGGGCGGGGCCGGCAGCGCGAGCAGGGTCGCTCCGAGCGCGGCACCGGCGGTCGCGACGGCCGCGTGGCGGCCGTAGCGCTGCGCGAGCGCCTGCATGCCCAGAGCTACGGCGTGCGCGCAAGGGATCGCAGACAGATGCGCGAGCTTGACCTCGTAGAGCCCGAGCGCGAAGGCTCCCGCGAAGACGAGCGCGAGCTCGCGCCGGCGCGCGAACCAGGCGAGTACCGGCAGGGCCGGCGCGAACCAGGTGAAGCGGTCGAGCGCGGTCCACAGCGAGTATCGCGAGCCGTCCCAGAACGCGCTGCGATACTCGTCGACTTCGGCCTGGCACCAGGTATCCGCGGCGCGCGCGAGCTCGAGCTGCTGTGCGAAGCCCGCGCGCACCTCCGCGAGCGCAAAGGGCGCGAGGCCGACGCCGGCCGCGAGCAGGGCCGCCGGCAGGACGCGCAAGCGCGGCGTCAGCAGCGTGAAGAGCAGCAGCACGAGCGCCTGCCAGAGCTGGAACCACGACACCTGGTCCCAGAGCAGCATGCCGAGCTGCGTCGGATGCTCGCACAGGTGGCCGAGACCGAGGCCGAGCACGAGGCCCAGGGCCTGGCCGCGGCAGGCGCCAGGCCGCCAGAGCACTGCGATCGCCGCCTGCAGGTAGACCCAGAGCATGCTCTCGGCCGAGGTCCAGACCGCGAAGCCGAGCAGCAACCCCGACAGGCCCGCGGTCCTGCGCCCCTGCAGCGCGTGCCAGAACGCGAGCCAGGAGCCGAGCACGAGCAGCGTCTGCAGATTCTGGTGGTCGCCGTTGCCGAGCCACGAGACGTTCAGCACCGACGGATTGAACGTGTAGAGCAGGCCGGCGAAGAGCG
>CAZSKV010000204.1:0-2654 GCA_964607495.1 uncultured candidatus Brocadiaceae bacterium | reverse complement strand
CCACCCTGGCCATCGCCGGCCTCGCCCCCGCGGTTCGGTCGGCTTTCGGCGGGGGCGCTGGTGGTCGCAGGGGCGCTGGTGGTCCCAGCCTGGGTCGACGGGCGGCTCGCCGCCGCATCACCAGCCGGCGCTGACGGGTTGCGGGCCCGGTGCCAGGCCAGGTACTCGTCGTATTTCTTCTTGTACTCGTCGACGGCCTTCTGATGGTCCTTGCGGCCCTTCTCGTAGGCCTCGAGCTGGTCGAACGGGTCGCCGAGGTTCTGCAGGGCCTTCTGCCGCTCGAGTGGATGCCCCTGGGCCGCGACCCGCATCGCCACGGCCGCAACCTGGCCGCTCGGACTCGGAAATGGCACGATCCGGTCCGGCATCGGGCGGACGATCGCCCCGGTGCCGCGCCAGACGGCCGCGGAGCGGGAACTCACGTAGGCAGTCGTGACCCCGGCCGCGATCGCGGCGCGCACGTTGGGGTCGTAGCCATCCAGGCCGCCGATCACATCGCTGCCGGCATCGGTCGTCGCGTCCTGCTGCAGGCTGGAATCGACATAGAGAGTCGAGCAGACGTCGACGAGCCCGGGGTAGGCGTGGGCATTGCCGGCTTCGATGATCTCCGCCCCCTCGGGGATCGGCACCGAGGCGGCTGGCCCGATCGCCGCGATCCTGCCGTTCTGGATCAGGATCACGCCGTCGCGGATCTCCGGGCCGGAGACCGGGTGGATCGTGCCGACCCGCAAGGCGACTGGCTTGGCTGGCGGCTGGCGCTGTCCGCGGCGGCGCCCCTCGTCTTGAGCGACTGCAGAAGCGACGCAGAGGCCGAGAACGAGCGCAGCGAGCGGGGTTTGCATGCGGCGGAGCGGCGGGTGACGGAGCGGAGGGCGAAAGGGTCGCTTTTACGGACCCTGGCAGGGGCCGCGCGAGGGGTTTTTGCCGCGGCTGGCAGCGGCCGGAACGCCGATCCGGCCGTGGCCTGGAGGCGTCGATGCCGCCGGCGCGGTTACGACTTTTCCCAAAGGAGCTAGTCTTCTTGGTCCACCAGGCTCGCCCCACCCCATACCCGCTCCGATGCACCGATCCCTCCTGCTCCTCCTCCCGGCTCTCCTCGTGCTCGGCAGCCTGGCCGGGGCCCAGTCCGCGCGCTCGATCCGCACGCTCACGACCGCGGGCGAGGTCCATCAGGACGCCCGCATCAGCCCCGATGGTCAGTACGTGGTCTGGAAGGGACCCAACAAGCTCGGCATCGCCCCATTCTCCGGCGGCGCCGAGACCCCCTTGGTCGCGAGCAGCAGCATCGGCGACTTCCTGTGGGCGCCGACCAGCTCGGGCATCTACTACCTCGACGGCACGACCGTGAAGTTCATCGCCCGCGTCGGGGGCGTGCCCAAGACCTTGCAAACCATTGCCGGCGGCCAGCAGCGCCTGTGGTGCGTGTCGCCAAACGATGCGCTGCTCTACGGCTCGCGCTACGACACCACGACCAGCCAGTACGCGATCTACACGCTGGCGACCAGCGGCACCTCGGTGCCGAAGGACCTGATCACGAGCGCGCTCGCGCTCGACGCGGTCCGCATCGACCCGACCAACCAGAAGATGCTCTACCGTGAGTACGTCGCGGTGCCGTTCTCGAACCGCGAGTACTGGCGCGCCGACAAGGACGGCAAGAACCCGCTCTCGCTGACCGGCGGGCCGGTCGGCGGTCAGATCGACCATGCCGACTTCGTCGACGCCGGCACCACGATCGTCTACACGGCGATCTCGCCGACCACGCCGAGCTTCCAGCTCGCGCGGCTCGTCGCCGGCAACACCACGGCCGTGCTGCTCAGCGAGGCGCCGGGCCTGCACCGCCGCTCCGCGGTCAGCGGCGACCAGAAGTGGGTCGTCCACGAGGCGCTGACGCCGCCGACGCAGGGCACGCAGGTCGCGATCCTGCCTCCGGACGGTGGCGGGCTCGTGATCCTCGACCCGAGCAAGACCTTCACTTTCACGAGCAACCCCAGCACCAGCAGCACCGGCCTGCGCGTGGCGTTCTCGGGCACCGACACCTCGGTGCCGGGCGCGACCTCGCAGGTGCACGTGGCCGAGCTCGACCGCGAGCTGCGGCTCTTCCCGAAGCTCGAGCTCGGCAAGGTGTTCCAGATGGCGCTGCCGCTGGCGAGCACCGAGCTCGGCGTGATCTTCGTCGGCGCCGGCCTCGCCGCCACGCCGATCACGCTGCCTGGGTTCCAGTACACCTTCGACCTGAACCTGAGCGCGTTCGTCTCGGTCATTGCCGGGCCCGGCACCGGGGGGCTGCTGCAGGCGGCGCTGCCGTTGCCCAATGATCCGGCGCTCGCGGGGCAGGATCTGTTCTGGCAGGGCGCGCGGATCGAGCCGGTGCCGCAGACGGGGGAGTTCACGCGGTACGTGATCACGCGGCTGTTCTGAGTCGCTACAGCGACGATTGCTCGCCTCGCGCGACGATTCCAGACGGTAGTAGCGACCCAATCCATCATCGCGGTCGAGCCGCTCGGGGGTCGTCGGCGCGTCAGCGCCAGCGGCCCCCCCTTGGTTGCGGCTCGGCCGCGATGCGCGGGGATTGACCAGGCTGCGCTACGGGGTGAGCATCTGCGGGTCCGTACACCGGAGGCCGCTCATGCTGAACAGTTCGTGGCGGGCCAGTC
>CAZSKV010000203.1:0-6381 GCA_964607495.1 uncultured candidatus Brocadiaceae bacterium | reverse complement strand
GGGCGCGACCTTGCCGACCAGGATGTCCCCCGCCTTGACGCGGGTGCCGACCCGCACGATGCCGGTCTCGTCGAGGTGCTTGAGTGCGCGCTCGGAGACGTTCGGGATGTCGCGCGTGAACTCCTCGCGGCCGAGCTTGGTCTCCCGGATCTCGATCTCGAACTCGTCGATGTGGATCGACGTGTAGGTGTCGTCCTTGACCAGCTTCTCCGACAGCAGGATCGCGTCTTCGTAGTTGTAGCCGTCCCAAGGCATGAAGGCGACCGTCAGGTTCTTGCCGAGCGCGAGCACGCCGTCCTTGGTGGCGGCGCCGTCCGCGATCACTTCGCCCTCGCGGACCTTCTGGCCGGGACGGACGACCGGCACCTGGTTCAGGCAGGTGCGTTCGTTCAGGCCTTCGAACTTGCGCAGCTTGTAGACGTCGTCGCCGATCTGGATGCGCGTCGCATCGACGAACCCGACCGTGCCGCCCTTGCGCGCACGCACGACCATGCTCGAGTTGCCGGCGACGATCTCCTCCATGCCGGTGCCGACCAGGGGCACTTCCGAGGTCAACAGCGGCACGGCCTGACGCTGCATGTTCGAACCCATCAGCGCCCGGTTCGCGTCGTCGTGCTCGAGGAACGGGATCAGGGACGCCGACACGCCGACGATCTGCTTGGCGCTGACGTCCATGTAGTTGACGGTCTTCGGGTCGACCAGCGCAGGGTCGCCCTTCATGCGCGCGACGATGCGGCCGGTCTCGTCACCGACCAGCTTGCCGGCCTTGTCGACGTCGGTGTCGGCGGGAGCGATGACCGCGTTGTTCTCCTCGTCGGCGCGCAGGCGCACGACCTCGGCGATGCTCTTGCCCCGCTCCTCGCGCATCGAGATCTTGCCGTTCTTGATCACGATGTACGGAGTCGTCAGGAAGCCGTAGTCGTCGAGGGCGGAGTAGATCGCGAGACTCGAGATCAGGCCGATGTTGGTGCCTTCGGGCGTCTCGATCGGACACAGGCGCCCGTAGTGCGAGATGTGCACGTCGCGCACTTCGAAGCCGGCGCGCTTGCGGTTCAAGCCGCCGGGGCCGAGCGCCGACAGGCGCCGCTCGTGGGTGATCTGCGACAGTGGGTTCGTCTGGTCGACGACCTGCGACAACTCTCCGCGGCCGAAGAAGTACTCGATCGCCGAAGAGAAGGTCTTCGAGTTGATCAGGTTGCGCGGGGTGACGGTGTCGACGTTCTCGATGTTCATCCGCTCCTGCGCCGTGCGGCGGAGCTTGATGAACCCCTTGCGGAACTCGTCGCCGGCCAGTTCCTGGATCGTGCGCACGCGGCGGTTGCCCAGATGGTCGATGTCGTCGATCTCGCCCTCGTTCCGGCGCAGGCCGATGATGTATTTGATCGCCTGGACGAAGTCGACCGGCAGCAGCGTCATCTCCGACTCCGGCACGTTCTGGTGGAACTTGCGGTTGAGCCGGAACCGACCGACGCGGCCGAGCCGGTAGCGGGTCGCGTCGAAGAACTTCTCCTGGAACAGCTCCTTCGCCTTCTCGAGCTGCGGCGGGTTGCCGGGGCGCAGGCGGCCGTAGATCTTCAGCAGCGCCTCTTCGTGGCTGGCCGTCGTGTCCTCGCGCAGCGTGTTGAGGATCAGCGGATCCTCCGGCTCACGCAGGACCTCGACTTCCTTCAGGTCGCTCTCGGCGATCGCCCGCGCGGCTTCCTCCGTGATCTCCTCGCCCGACTTCACGAACGGCTCGCCGCTCTTCTGGTCGAGGATGTCGCCGACCGCGTAGGCCTTGACCAGCAGCTTGGCGAACTTGGCTTCGGGGTCGGACTTCTTCCGCGTGACCTTCTCGACGTCGTAGAACTCGCGGATGATCGCGGCGTCGGTCGACAGCTTGGCGTCCATCGCGCGCAACAGCGTCGCGGCAGAGAACTTGCCCGACTGGTCGATGCGGACCGCGACGGCTTCCTTCTTGGTGACGTTGATCTCGATCCAGCTGCCGCGCTCCGGGATGATCCAGCACGAGTGCAGGCGCTTCTCGCCGGAGTGGAGCTCGACGGAGAAGTCGACGCCGGGCGAACGGTGCAGCTGGCTGACCGTGACCCGCTCACTGCCGTTGATGATGAACTCGCCGCCGCCGATCATGATCGGGATCTCGCCGAGATAGATCTCCTCCTCGACCGGCTCGGGCTTGACCAGGCGCACGCGGATCTTGAACGGATAGCCGAAGGTCATCCGCAGCTTGCGGCACTCTTCCGGCGCGTAGCGCGGCCGCCCCAGTTCGTATCCCAGGTACTCGAGACAGAGCGTCTTGTCGTACGAGTAGATCGGGAACACCTCGCGAAGCAGGGCTTCGAGACCGAGATTCTTGCGCTTCCCTGGCGCTGCCGTCGGCTGCAGGAAGTCCTCGTAGGACTTCGTCTGTATCTCGACGAGGTTCGGGATCTCGGCGACGGACTTGTAGCGGCCGTACGTAACGGTCTCCATGCAATGCACCTATCTCGCGCGGATCGGCCCCAGGCGGCGGGCCCCTTCGACGACGGCGCCGAAGGTCCACCCTGCCCGAGCCCGACCTGACTTCGACTTGACTATTCGCCTACAGACCTGGCTGCGACTACGACCACATTCCCCTCGACGAGGGAGAGGACTGCAAAAACCGAACCAGACGGAAGCCTGGAAGGGTACAGGGGCACGCACCACCTGATCAACCCCGAATCCGCGAGAAACAGCGATCCGGTCGATCGCTGCCTCGCAGCTCCGGGGCTGCACCGGCGGTCCCCCACAGGGCGAAGCCCTGCGAGATCAGCGGACGGCGTGCCTGGGAAAGGGCCAGGTGCCTACTTGACCTCGACCTCGGCGCCCGCGTCGACCAGCTTCTTCTTGATGGCCTCCGCCTCTTCCTTGGTCGCGCCTTCCTTCAGCGGCTTCGGCGCCTCGTCCACGAGGGCCTTGGCCTCTTTCAGGCCGAGGTTCGTGATCTCGCGGACGACCTTGATCACGTTGATCTTGTTGGCGCCCGCGTTCTTGAGGATCACATCGAAGGCGGTCTTCTCCTCGGCTGCAGCAGCGGCGCCACCACCGGCGGCGGGAGCCGCGGCCACGGCGACCGGCGCGGCGGCGGAGACGCCCCAGCGCTGCTCCATCGCCTTGACCAGCTGGGCAGCCTTGCCGAGCGGCAAGGCGTCGATTTGCTTGAAGAGAGTCTCGAGATCGGAGTCGAGCGTGACGGTGTCGGACATGGGAACTACCTCTGTTCTGAATTCGATCGGGAATCGCGGGAGGAAAGGGGTGAGCGGGACGCCGCCGGCATCAGCCAGCGCCGCCTGACTTGTCGATCTTGGCCTGGATGCAGCGTGCGGCTCCGCCAGCGAGCGCGTTCACGGCGACCGCCAGCCCGCGCATCGGGGCCATCATGGCGCCCAGGAGCATGGCGCGGACCGTGTTGCGATCCGGCATCTCGGAGATCTTCTGGGCAGCCGGGCCCAGGATCACCTGGCGCTCGATCACACCACCGGTGATCACGAGCGGCGGTTGCTTCGCCTTGGCCAGGGCCTCCTTGACCAGCTTGGCGGCCTCGATCGCCCGCTCCTGCGGGGCGAGGATCACACCACACTTGCCCTGGAAGGCCTGGGTCAGGTCGAGGTCCATCTGTTGGAAGGCCTTGACCGCGAGGCGGTTCTTGACGACCCGATACCGCAGCCCGGCGCCGCGGAACTTCTTGCGCAGCGACTCGGCCTCGGCGACGGTCAGCTTGTCGAAGGACACGACGAGGCAGGAGCCCATGTTCTGGAACTCCCGCTGCAGCTCCGTGAAGAGCATCTCGTTGACGATGTTGGGCATTGTTGGCTCCTTGCGCGAGGCGTCAGCTGAGATCGATCGGGATGCCGGGGCTCATCGTGGCCGACACGACGACCTTGCGGATGAAATTGCCCTTGGCCTGCGGCGGCTTGAGTCCACGCAGATGGTCGACGAAGGCGGTCAGGTTGGCGGCGAGGTCTTCGGCCGAAGCCCCCCGCTTGCCGATCGAGGCATGGATGTTCGCGCCGGCGTCCGTGCGGAACTCGATCTTGCCGGCCTTGAACTCCCGGACCGCGGCACCGACGTCGGCCGTCACGGTGCCGGCCTTCGGCGAGGGCATCTTGCCCTGAGGGCCGAGCACTTTGCCGAGCTTGCCGACGTACTTCATCATGTCGGGTGCGGCAATCGTCATGTCGAAGTCGAGGAACCCCTTCTCGATCTTCTCGGCGAGGTCCTTGCTGCCGACTATGTCGGCGCCCGCGGCCTCGGCTTCCTTCGCCTTCTCGCCCTCGGCGAACACGGCGATCTTGACCTTCTTGCCGGTACCGCGTGGGAGGCTGACCGAGCCACGGACGAGCTGGTCGGTCTTCTTCGGGTCGATGCCGATCCGGACCGCGACCTCGACCGCCTCTTCGAACTTGGCGGGCGGCATCTGCTTGAGCAGCCGAAACCCTTCCTCGGCGCTGTAGCGCTTCGTAGGGTCGATCATCGCGGCAGCCTTCTGGTAGCGCTTGCTCTTGGTGTGTGCCATGGTTCCCCTCAGCTCACCTGGATCCCGCAGGATCTGGCCGTGCCCTCGACCATGCGCACCGCAGCTTCGAGGCTGCCGGCGTTCAGGTCTTCCATCTTGAGTTTCGCGATCTCCACGACCTGCGCCTTCGTGACCTGACCGGCGACCTGGGTCCCGGGCGTGTTGGCGGCGGTCGCGACCTTCGCCGCGCGCTTCAAGAGCACGGAAGCCGGTGGCGACTTCATCACGTACGTGAACGAGCGGTCCTTGTAGACCGTGATCACCACGGGGATCACCAAGCCCTGCTTGTCGCGCGTCTTGTCGTTGAAGTCCTTGACGAACTGCCCGATGTTCACGCCGTGCTGGCCAAGGGCCGGGCCTACGGGCGGTGCAGGAGTGGCTTGGCCACCCGGGCACTGCAACTTGACGATTGCGGTTACTTCTTTTGCCATGTCTTGCTCCCAGCGGTTCGATCGAGAGGAAGGGCCTCTCTCCCACTACAAGAGGACGCAGCTCGCGGCTGCGTTGCTCGGATTGGATCGCGCGATGACGACTAGATGGGCTCTACCTCCCAGTAGCCGAGCGAAACGGGTGTCGAGCGACCAAAGATCGTGACTGCGACTTCCAGGGTCCCCTTCTCGGGGTTGATCTCCTGGACGACGCCGTCGGTGTTCTCGAACGGGCCCTGCTTGATCATCACGCGGTCGCCCTTCGCGAAGTTGACCGCCATCTTGGGCTGGGCCTGGCTCGTGTCCATGCGGCCGAGGACGTTCTGCACTTCCTCGGGACTCATCGGCGTCGGCTGCAGGTGCGAGCCCACGAAGTCGCCGAACCCCGGCGTCTCCCGGATCACGAACCAGACATCCTCGGTCAGGTCCATCTGCACCATCAGGTACCCGGGATAGAGCTTCTTCTTCTGGATCCGGCGCTTGCCGCTGCGGTGCTCGGCGACCGTCTCGGTCGGCACCACGATCTGGGGCACCCGCTCCTCGAGCCCGGCCTGCTTGAGCCGGCGCATCATGTTCTCGCGGATGCGGTCTTCGCGCCCGACTTGCACCCGCAGGAAGTACCAGTTCATGCCCATCAGCCCCCTCGATTCTTGAGCAAGAGGTCCATGAGCTTGACCAGCGCCGTGTCGGCGCCGGTCAGGAACAGGAAGAGCACGACCACGGTCACGGCGACGGCGATCGTGCCGGCCATCGTCTCGTGGGCGGAAGGCCAGGTCACCTTCTTCAGTTCGTTCTCGGTCTCGATCAGCAGGTCCGCGAGCTTGGGCCGGTTCAGGTAGCGGATCATGACCATGGCGACGATCGCCAGCAGGACCACCGCCACCAGCTGCGCCCAGCCAAAGCTGCCAAGCAGCGGGAAGGGCTGCACCCAGGGTGCGACGGCGGCATCGCCGAAGAGCGCGCCCAGCCAGCGGTTGAGCACCTGCACCAGGCCCCCCAAGCAGCCATAGGCGGCCAGCAGGAAGGCGCCCCAGAAGGCGCTCATCCGCACGTATCGGCCTTGGTCTTTCTTGTAGGACACTGCGAGTACACCGCGCGATTCGTTCGCGCACGATCAGGAACTGCGAATCAGGATGGCAGGGCAGGCAGGAATTGAACCCGCAACCCTCTGATTTGGAATCAGATGCTCTACCAGTTGAGCTACTGCCCTAGATGGCTGCCGGCGAACACCGGCAGCGACTGTGATCAGGCGATGATCTGGATGACACGTCCGGCACCCACGGTGCGCCCACCCTCGCGCACGGCGAAGCGCTGCTTCTCGTCCATGGCGATCGGCGTGATCAGCTCGACCTCGACCTCGACGTTGTCGCCCGGCATGCACATCTCGGCTCCGAGGAGCTTCGCGTTGCCCGTGACGTC
>CAZSKV010000202.1:0-1747 GCA_964607495.1 uncultured candidatus Brocadiaceae bacterium | reverse complement strand
CTTCCAGCTGATCGCGCTGGCGCTGATCCTGCTCTTCTTCATCCCGGTCAAGCAGAGCTTCGCCCAGGGACGCACGCACCCGCTCACGCGGGTGTTCCGCGGCTGGGTGCAGTGGATCCGCGACGAGATGGTCTATGCGGTCATGGGCAAGGAGCACGGCGCCCCGTTCCTGCCCTACTTCTGCTACCTGTTCGCGTTCCTCGCGTTCATGAACCTCGCGGGCCTGGTCCCGGGCAGCGTGACCGCGACGGCGACGCCGTTCGTGACCGGAGCCATGGCCGTGATCACGCTGGTGATGATGATCGGCGGCGGCATCCGCGAGCAGGGCTTCGTCAAGTTCTTCGTGAACCTGCTGCCGCACGGCCTGCCGGTCGCACTGATCCCGCTGATGGCGCTCGTCGAGTTGATCGGACTGGTCGTCAAGCCCTTCGCGTTGACGATCCGACTGTTCGCGAACATGCTCGCCGGGCACCTCGTGATCTACTCGTTCGTCGGCCTCATCTTCCTGTTCGCGAAGATGATGCAGCTCAACGGCTTCCACTGGCTGACCGCGCTGCCCGCGGTCGGCATGGCGGTGTTCATCTACATCATCGAGGCCTTCGTCGTGCTGCTGCAGGCCTACATCTTCACCTACCTCAGCATCATCTTCGTCCAGCTCTCGCTGCACCCCGAGCACTGAGCCCGGGTTGCCGCAAACCCCCCAACGCTTTTCGCACGCTACCAAACTCAGGAGTACCCAATGCTTTCCTTGATCCTCGACTTCGCCCCGGTCGCCGCTGACGTCGTCAACATCGGTAAGGGCATCGGCGGCGGCATCGCCGCCGGTCTCGCTGCGGTTGGCGCCGGCCTCGGTATCGGCCAGATCGGCGCCGGCGCCGGCGAGGGCATCGCCCGCCAGCCCGAAGCCGCCGACACGATCAAGGGCAACGCCCTGCTGCTCTCGGCGCTCGTCGAAGGCGTCGCGCTCTTCGCGGTCGTCGTGGGCCTGCTCCTGGCGCTCGGGTGATCCGATGACCGGCCTTCTCCTGATGCCTGCCGAGGGCGGCGGCTTCGATCCGTTCGCGTTCGCCGGCGGCGCAACGTTCTGGACCTGGGTGTCGTTCCTGCTCGCGCTTCCGCTGATGTGGAAGTTCGTGTTCGGCCCGATCACGAGGTCCATGGCCGAGCGCGACCAGAAGGTCGAGGACTCGATCCGCGCTGCCGAGGAGGCCCGCAGGAAGGCCGAGGAGCAGATCGCGGCGGCCAGAGCCGAAGCCGAGAAGGCCCGCGCCGACGCGAAGCGGCAGATCGACGAGGCCCTGGCGCGCGCCAGCACTCAGGCGCAGGCGACCCTGCGCGAGGCGAAGACCGAAGCCGAGCGGCAACTGGTCAAGGCGCGCGAGTCGATCGACGCCGAGCGGCGCAAGGCCCTGCTCGAGATCCGCAAGGAAGTCGTCGACCTGACGATCCGCTCGGCGAGCCGCGTGCTCAAGCGCAGTGTCGACGGCGAGGCCAACCGGAAGCTCGTGCAGGATTTCCTGAGCGGGGCCGGGAGCCACTGAGATGTCCCTGCTCGCGAACCGCTACGCGCAGGCGCTGCACGACGCCGCCAGACGCCAGGACGCGGTCGACGCCGTCGGCAAGGACCTGCTGGCGTTGCAGGCCGCGCTGGCCGAGGCGGAAACGGGGGCGGTTGTGCTCGGCGCCGACACGCCCGCCACGGCCCGCCGCGCGGCGATGGACCGGCTCGGCGCCGGCCGGCACGTCC
>CAZSKV010000201.1:0-3855 GCA_964607495.1 uncultured candidatus Brocadiaceae bacterium | reverse complement strand
CTCGGGTCTCATGGGATCCTCCACTTCCGGATGCCGCTCGACGTCGCCAGATAGATCTCCGGCCTCACCCCGTTGGCGGGGTCGAGATCCTGCACGAGCATCGCGCCGTAGCCGCCGAGTGAACCCTCGGTCACGAGGCTGAACACACGGCTGCCCAGGGTCTGGCCCGATGCGTCCCACTCGAACACCGTCAGCTCGCCGTTCAACGTCGCCACGATCACGTGCCGCGTCGCATCGCCGTTCAGGTTCGCGACGCGCAGCGCCGAGGCCCCATAGCCGACGAGGTCCGAGTTCGCGACGCCGAGCACTGCCGCGGCCACGACGTCGAGCTTGTTCGTGGCGGGGTTGTGCCGCAGCACGTAGAGCCGCGTGCGCAGCGGGGTGCCGGCGTGGTCCATCGCGTTGTAGCAGGGGGCGAACAGGATCTCGTCGGGCGCCTGGCCATCCAGGTCCAGGACCTCCAGCGCCATCCCACCGAGGCCTAGATCGTCGCTCGCAGCCACCTTCGCGCCCGTGGCCCCGTCGAGCACCGTGACCACCCCGCCCATGCCCGCGGTCACGACATGCGTGCTCCCCGGCTGGCCGCTGAGCACGCTGCCGAGCCGGATCGACTGCAGGTAGAACGCCGCGAGCTCGTCCCGCTCGGTGCGCAGGTAGATGTTCGGGACATTCGTGCGCGGCGGCCGGCCGCCACCGGGGGGGGCCGCTCCGGTCGAATTCCAGAGCGAGGTGCCCTGCGCCGGGTTCTGGCTCGTGTCGTAGCGGAAGTGTGCGATCAGGTTCGGGTACTCGAACGGGCTCCACCACGCCACCCTGCTCGCTGCGCCGGCGGGCTTCACGTCGAGGGTGCCAGGGCCAATCCAGTAGCCGGAGGTCAGCAGGTACGGCCAGGCCTTCGTCTGTGCCGGAAAGCCCCAGGTCTTGGGCAGGCCAGGATCGGAGCTGAAGTACGCATAGGGTGTCGTCGCGACGAAGCCATCGAACCCTGCCGCAGGTGCGAAGAAGCGCCATGCCACCTCCGGATTCCCGACACTCCAGAAGCTCGGCGCCATCCCCGCACCCGGCAACCCCGCCCACGCAACCCCCCTGACCCCGGGCAGCCAGGTGTCCCGCACGAATCCCGCACCCCCGCTGACCGGATCCACCTCCCACCACGTCCCGCACGGGTCGATCGCTTGCACTTTCCCGGCCGGCGACACGCACATCGCCCAGGTCGCCGCGAGCGCCGTGTTGCAGCGATCCACCCAGGACGGCCCGTTCGGCGCAGGCCAGCGGATCACCGTGTGCGCCGGCAGCGGGCCGCCATACTCCACCTCGTCCAGCCGCAGCCAGAGCACCTTGCCGCACAGCGTCGAGACCACGACCTCCACCCCGGGCGCCGCGGGATCGACGTCCCCGACCTGCAGGCAGCTCGCGCCCAGGGCTTCGGGGAGCCCCGTCCCGTAGGCACTGATCTTCTTGTAGCTGCCGTAGTACCCGGAAATCGTCGTCACGCCGACGTACTCGCTCATCAGCGTCACGAACTTCGGTTCCGGCCCGGGGGTCAGCGCCAGGCACACCTCGCTGTCGTTGCTCGGACCCGGGAAGGTCCCGAGCAGCGGCGGCTCGCCGCCCTCCACGGGGTAGCCCTGCGGGCTCGTCAGGTTCGCGAACTGTGCGTGCAGCGACAGGTCGCTGGTCCGGAACAACCGCAGCGACTTGTCCTGGCTGCGGCCCCCGAGATAGCACGCCCCGACATAGGTCGTCCCGCCGAGCGTCACGGCTTCCAGGTCCCAGCCGTACCCGTACTGCAGCTCCGACACCGCGGTCAGCCACTGCTTGCCGTTCGTGTCCATCTCGAGCCTGACCACATGGCCACGGGCCGAGAGCCCGAACACCGGGGTCGTGAGCATCGGGTTCGCAATCGTCGGCGCCACGCCGGGGATCACCAGCAGATCCTGCAGACTGTTCTCCGTGAAATCGGCCAGAACCTGGGTCAGTTCGCTGTTCCAAACCAGCACGTGGCCGTGCAGCGTCCGGAACACGATCTCCTTGCCCGCCGACGCGTGCATCTCGGTGATCTGCAGCCGCCGCGGCTGGACATGCTCGGGATTACTCAAGTCGACGGTCTGCATCACCGCGAGGCTGACCGGATCGAGCACAGCGAGCCGCGCATAGCTCGCGGCCACGACAACCTTCCCGCCGTTGCCGTACAGGTCGCCGACCTCCAGGCCCCACGTGCCGTAGCCGAGCGAGACCGAGCGCGCCATCACCTCCAGAGGTCGGATCGCAGGCACCCCGACCCCGTCCTTGACCATCAGGCGGCTCACGACACCGTCAGCCGAGCCGACGTAGATCGAATCGCGGTCGTGGCTCGAGACTGCCCGCGCGACTTTGAGGGACTCGCCGTTTCCGAGCGACGTCCCGATCCCCTGCTGGCGCGCAGCGAAGTTCAGGTCCTCGGCCAGCGGCAAGGGCCCGGTGGGCACCGTGCGTGGCAGCAAGCGCATCATCACGCGATTCTCGTGCGGCCGGTCGGTCTGCAGCGAGGCGTGCAGCGGGATCTTCTTCGGCACGGTCGCGCTGCCGACCTCGAACGCGACCGTCCCGAGCTGCGCATCGGTGTGCGCGAGCATGAAGTCGGCCGCGTCGGCCGGGTCGACGCGCGGCTGCGGGTCGTTCGGCAGATGGAACGGATCGCCGCCGGTGTCCGCATGGCAGGTGCGCCCGACCACCGACCAGAACACGTCGACCGCGGCGCTCGGCGCCACCGTGGGCCAGAGCCGATGGCCCGTGTAGCGCACCGGCGACCCGGGGCCCTGCCCGGGGTCGAGCAGATTGATCCAGTCGTTCCCGTGCGTGACCCCGTCCTCGTCGGCCACCAGGAAGTAGAACGGCCGCTGCACGTGCCCGTGCCGCAGACGGTTCGTGAACGCGAGGCTCAGGAAGTCGGTGCCTTCGAGTTCCGCGTACATCGTGTATTCGCTCGCCGAACGCAGATCGTAGGCGTTGCCGCCCCGCTGGTGGGCCAGCGCGGCCCCGAACCAGGTCAGTGCATCCTGGTCGTTGGGCACCGAGACATGGCTCGCGCTGTAGGCCGACCCGACCCCGGCCTGGAACTCGTTCGGATACATCAACACCGCGGCCTGCGCGACCAGTCCGCCCTGGGAACCGCCACCCACCAGCACCGAGACCTGCGCCGGCTGGATGCCGAAGTGCGCCTGCAGCAGCAGGAGCGCGGCAGCGCGGTACTCGCGCAGGCGCTGCAGCGCAAACGCCAGGGGCCGGTGGCCGGTGCGCGTGACTCCCCAGCAGCCGACCACCTGGTACGGGGGCACGCTGCCGCCCAGGCCCTGCACGTAGCGCTCGACGACGGTCTCGGGATAGGGGAAGGGCGGCGTGACGTGCAGGCCAAAGCGCGGGGGCGCGAACGGAGTGCCCGGATAGGCATGCGGGTGCTCACCCACCTTGCCTGGGTCATCGGTGAGCGTCGTCTCGCGCGCGCCGAGCACCAGCACGTAGCGCGGCCGGTTCGGATCCGGGAATCCGAACGGAGTCATCGCCGGGCTCGGGATCAGCAGCCGGAACGCGGCATCCTCCTCGTCGATCTGGGGGTTCATCGGGGTCCGCTGCAGCCGCCCGATGAAGCTGTAGACCAGGTTGCTCGTGACCTCGGGCGCCGGCTTCCAGGCGTCAAGTGTCAGGATGTTGGCGGACGTGAGCCCGGTCTCGATCTGGCTCTTGGACAGGGGGCCGAAGAACGCGCCGCTGTCGACAGAAGAGCCGAGCGCCGCCTCGCCGAAGTTCCAGGCGCCGTCGGCCTGGTTGAGCAAGGGCGAGATCCGTTTCGGCGCGAGCAGGCTCAGGCCGCCGCCG
>CAZSKV010000200.1:0-3199 GCA_964607495.1 uncultured candidatus Brocadiaceae bacterium | reverse complement strand
CCCGCACATGGCCCGGCCGTACCCAAGACCCCTACCCCCGCCCTGGGACCGGATCTTCCCGCTCGTGACCCGCACCTTCGTGTGGGCCCTGCTCTTCGGGATCATCTACCTGCTGCGTTCGTTCTTCCTGCTGATCTTCCTGACCTTCGTGTTCGCCTACGTGCAGGCGCACGGCGTCGACGGACTCGCGCACCGGATCAAGCACCGCGTGACCCGCGTCGTCTTCGTGACGCTCGTCTTCCTCTCCTGCCTGGTTGCCGTGGGCTATTGGATGGTGCCCAAGATCGAACAGGAGGCGCTGAAGGTCTACGCGAACCGCGCGGTCTACATGGCATCGATCGGCCGGGAGATCGACACCCTGCGCACCGAGTGGCCGGCCGTCAAGAACGCGCTCCCCGAGGTCGACCCCGCGCACCCCGAGAAGGCCGGCGAGAAGCTCGTGCTGCAGATCGTCGGGCTCGGCGAACCAACGTCGGAGGCCAAGGAGAACGTCAACGCGACCTTCGAGCGGCTGCGCAACGTCGGCACGCAGGTCTTCGCGATCGGCTCGGCGTTCCTGCTCTCGCTGCTGTTCTCGTTCCTGATCGTACTCGACCTGCCGCGGCTCTCGGTGCTCGTCAACAAGCTCGAACACACCAAGCTGCGCTTCATCTTCGTCGAGGTGGCGGCCAACATCCGCGAGTTCGGGGCGATGCTCGGCCGCTCCCTCGAGGCCCAGCTCATGATCGCGATCCTCAACACGGTGCTGACCGCGATCGGGATCGTCGTCATGGGTCTGCCGCAGGTCGCGTTGCTCTCGGCGATCGTGTTCTTCTTTTCGTTCGTCCCCGTGGCCGGCGTGTTCATCTCCTCGGTGCCGATCTGCCTGATCGCGCTCAACGAGGGCGGCTTCAAGATGGTGGTCATCGCGATCGTCCTGATCACCGCGATCCACATGGTCGAGACCTACATCCTGAACCCGCGCATCTACGGCCACCATCTGCGCGTCAACCCGGTGCTCGTGCTGATCGTGCTGACGATCGGCGGCACGCTCTTCCACGTCTGGGGGCTGGTGCTCGGGTTGCCGATCGTCACCTACTTCTTCAAGCACGCGATCCAGTTCCGGCGCGAAGGGCAGGATCCGCCCGTGGAGCCACCTCCCGCCGGGACGCTCGTCTGAGGCCATGCTCACACTCGCCCTCCTGCTCGCGCTCTGGCCCCAGGACGACTTGCAGCAGGGCCGGGCGCACTTCGTCCGCCTCGGCTGCGTGCACTGCCACGCGGAGGCGACGCCTGGCGCGCTGACGCGCGAGAGCCCGCGCGGCCCCGACCTGCGCCACGCCGGCCGCCGGCTCGCGCCGGCATGGGTTGCGCGCTGGCTGCTCGATCCGCAGGCCGAGCGCGCCGATGCGACGATGCCACGCCTGTGCGCGGAGCCCGAGGCTGTCGCAGACCTTGCGGCCTATCTGGCCAACCTCGGCGGCAAGTTCGATCCCCGGCCGAACCGCTGGGTGGACCGTGACGGCGAGCGGCTTTTCGTCGTGCGCGGCTGCATCGCCTGCCATCCCGCCCTCGACGAGCCCGAGGACACCCGGACCTCGCTCGCGCACGTCGGCCGGAAGACGAGTGCAGCCGAGCTCGCGGGGTACCTCGAACGCCCGCTCACGATCTCGGCCAACGGGCTCATGCCCGACCTCGAGCTCACGCGCGGCGATGCCGAGGCCATCGCCGGCTACCTCGTCGGCGCGGGGAAGCCGCTCGCGCCCGTGCCCACCGGCGACAGGGATCGGGGCAGGCAGCTCTTCGGCGCCCGCGGCTGTGGCAACTGCCACGAGGTCCCCGACGGACCCGCGCCGGCCAGGGCGCCAGCGCTCGCGGCGATCGCCGGCAAGTCCGGCGGCTGCCTCGCGCCGACCCCCGCAGCCGGCCTGCCGGTCTATCGGCTGACCCCGGCCGAGCGGGCGCAGCTCACGCGTTTCGTGCACGACCCGGACACGGCCGAGCCGCGGGAACAGGCCACACGCCGCCGCACCCGGCATCTCGGCTGCACCCGCTGCCATGAGTTCGAAGGTGGCGGCGGTCTCGCCGAGACCGTGCGCGAGCAGGTGCATGCGCGCCTGCAGAGCGACCACCAGGAGTCGGGCCTCCCCCCCGACCTGCGGGAGATCGGCGCGCGCCTGCGCCGGACCTGGGTGACCAAGGTGCTCGAAGGCAATGCCCGGGCGCGGCCGTTCATCGACATGCGCATGCCGCGCTATGCGGCGCCGCTCGTCGCCGGCCTCGCAGAGCAGATCTGCGGCACGCAACCCGCCGAACCGGCCGCCAAGGTGGAGCACGCCAAGGCCGAAGCCGGCCGCACCCTGCTCGGCAACCGCGGCTTCTCCTGCATCACCTGCCACGATTTCGGCGGGCGCCCTGCAGTCGGCACGCGGGGGCCGGATCTCGCGCGCATGCACGAGCGGCTGCTGCCCGAGTACGTCGCCCGGTGGCTCCGCGACCCGAGTGCCGTGCGCCCCGGCACGAGGATGCCGACGTTCTTCCGGGACGTCGTCGCGGGCGAGGCGAAGGCCCAGATCGAAGCGCTGCAGGCCGCGCTCGCGCTCGGACCGCGCCTGATGCCGCCAGAAGGCCTCGCACCCCCGCCCGACACGGTCGTGGTCCCGACCGACCGGCCGATCGTGCTGCGCACCGAGCTGCCCGACACCGCCGTGCGTTCGCTCGCGATCGGCTTCCCCGACGGGCTCTCGCTGGCCTTCGAGACCATGGCGCCGCGCCTCGCGTATGTCTGGCAGGGTGGCTTCCTCGACATGCGCCGCAAGTGGACCGGCCGGGGCGACGGTCCAGCCGATCTCGTCGGCGGTCGAATCCACACCGGGGCCAAGGAGCCGATGTTCTGGCGCGACGGCAAGCCGCTCGCCGTGCGCTTCACCGGGCACGACCTCGGCAAGGACCGCGTGACCCTGCGCTTCGTCGCCGACGCCGAGCCCTTGGCGGTCACCTTCTCGTGTGTGCGCACCGACCAGGGCCCCGGCCTGCGCCTCGACGTCCGCAGCGAACGCCCGCTGGACAAACCCGAGTCCACGACCATCCGATGAGGATCCTGCGCCCCCATCGACCGCTCCGCCTCTCCCTGCTGCTCCTGGCGGTGACGCTGCCCGCGCAGGAGACGGTCAGTCCGTGGCGGCTCGGCACGAAGTCGATCCCGCAGAAGGGCAACCAG
>CAZSKV010000199.1:0-3947 GCA_964607495.1 uncultured candidatus Brocadiaceae bacterium | reverse complement strand
ATCGGCACGATGAAACAGGTCGAGCGCTTGCCGTTCGGCGCCGATGGATTGGTCAGCGCGTGCACGACGCAGTGACTGGCCCAGCGCGCGTTCGTCGCCCAGCACTTCTCGCCGGAGATCACCCAGCCCTTGCCGGCGCGTTTGGCCGTGACCTGGGGATTCGCGGCATCGCTGCCGCGGCCGGGCTCCGACAGGCCGAACACGAACATCCGCCGTCCGTTCGCGAGATCGGGCAGGTGGGCGCGCTTCTGCTCCTCGGTGCCGCAGAGTTGGATGGGCTTGGCGCCGAGGGAGATCGCCGCTCCGGGTGTGATCGCGACCGACTGCGAGTGGTAGCCGATCGCGAGCCCCATCAGGATCAGGTCGGTCTGGTCGCCGCCCTGGCCGCCGTACTGCTGTTCGATCGGCAGGCCGAAGAGACCGAGTTCGCCCATCTTCGTGATGGCGTCGGCAGGCACCAGCTGGTGCTCACGCTCCCAGTGCAGCAGATGCGGCGCGATCTCCTGGTCGGCGAAGTCGCGGACCACCGAGTAGAAATGGAACTTCTCGTCGGGCAGGAGATCCTGCAGATAGGTGTCGATGCGGCGCGCCATGGGAGGCACCCGTTCTAACCGGGCGCGGGACCGTGGGCCATGGCGCGCCGTTGCTGCGCGTCAGCGGGAAGTCGGCTTCGACTCGGCGCTCTCTCCGGCTGCCGCGAAGAGGCGCGCAGCCTCCTGGCCCGGATCGATCTCCAGGGCCCGCGCGAACGCCGCCTTGGCGCCGGTGGGGTCGCTGCTGAACTTCAGGTTGTAGCCGAGCACGAGCCAGGCCGCGGCGTCGTAGGGCTTGTCCTTCAGGTAGCTGCGCAGGGTCGCGAGCTGCTCGTCGAAGACCTTCGGCTCCTTGTAGAACGTGCGCTTGTCGGCGACGACGCGGACCAGCTCACGGTCCAGGCGCAGCGCCTTGCCGATGATGAACGCCGCGTAGTGGTAGTCGCCGGTCGCGAAGAGCGCGTCGGCGAGCACGAAGTGCAGCGCCGCATCGTCGGGCGCATAGGCCAGGGCCCGCAGATAGCTCTCGGCGGCCTCCTGGAACCTGCCCTCCTTGAAGTAGAAGTCGCCGAGCTCGATGTGCTTCTTGGCGATGGCCGCGGGGGATGCGGGCGCGGCCCCGGCGGCAGCGCCGGCCTCGTCCCTGCCGCCGACGACGATCACCTCGCTGGCCGGCGCTTCCTCGTAGACGACGTCGTGCACGACGACTGTCGAGGGCTGCCGCGGGTAGTTCCAGACGTCGGTGTAGCCGCCCCAGTACGAGTCGCTCCACCAGTTGTCCCAACCGATCGGCGAGTAGCAGTTCCAGTACGAGGGCCACCAGGAGCAGTAGTTCCAGCACGGCGACCAGCAGCTGTTCCAGTACGAGTTGCACGAGTTGTAGCAACCCCACCAGGACCGCGGCCACCAGCAGCCGTAGTTGTAGGGATACGCGTACCAACCCCAGCGGGACGATGGACTGCACCAGCCCGACCCGAACCACATCCCCGCACCGTGGGACGACCAGTGCGAGCTCCCCGACATGTAGCCGCGCGGGTTGTTGGCGAAGGCGACGTTGCGCATCGACACGATGCCCGGGGTGTTGCGCACGCCTGCGCCGGGACCCGGCTTCGCGCCGACCGTGTCCATGTCGCGGCGGGTGATCGGCTGCAACGGCGTCGGCTTCATCACGATCGGATCGGGAGCCGCGCGCGGCGGCTGCGTCGCGCCGCTGCGCGCGATCGGTTCGCGGCCCGGAGGCTGGTAGCGGTCGCCGACCACCGGCGGCCTGCCGCCGCTGACGAGCCGTTCGTTGCCGCGAATCGGTGCCGGTGCCGGGGCCTCGCGCTCGCCCCGGATCGGCGCTGGCTCCGCTGGCCTGCGCCCGGCGCGGTCGAGGTCGCTGTCGAAGCGCTGCCGGTAGCGGCCGGCGAGGGAGTCGCCGAGGATCGGACCGACCCGGCGGTTCTCGGCTTCGTGCCGCGAGTTGTCGACGCGGCGGTAGAGATCACGCAGATCCGGGCTCGGGCCGGAGCGTGAGCTGCCCGAACCCGCGGCCGGGGGGCGCGGCTCGCTCGGGCGGAAGCCCGTGTTCAGCCGGCTGCGCACCGGACCACCGATCGCCGGTGGGGGCGAGGCTCCGGTGTCCCGGTCGCCAGGGTAGACGATCCGGATCGGGCCCGAGCCGCCAGGGTCGGGTGTCGAGATGCGTTCGCCGCGATCGCCGCCGACTGGTGGACTCACACGCGCGGGTGGGCTGTAGCCACGGTCGATGCGCGACGGCGGACTCGGCTGGTAGCCCGTGTCGATGCCGCGCGAGGGGCTGCGCTGGCTCGGCGCGGGGGCTGGCCGGCTCGGCTGCGCGGGCGGGTTGTAGGTGCGGGTGGGCGGCTCGCTGCGCCGGACGGGTTCGTGCCGCTGGCTCGGCGCGGGAGCAGGAGGGCTGTAGCTGCGCGTCGGCGGTGGCGCCTGGCGCTGGATCGGTGCTGGTGCCGGTGCCGGGCTCGGGCGGGCCGGGGCAGGAGATGGGCTCTGTCGCGCAGGGGCCGGAGAAGGTGTGTGGGACGCCCCGCCGCCACTGCGCGGATTCGCCTGCGCGGGCCGCTGCGCGAACCCGGTGGTGGCCAGGAGCAGCAAGGCGGGGGGGATCAGGTAGGCGGAGATGGAGCGCTGCATCGGGGGATCCTCGGCGCGAAAACCTGGGGCTCAGCAAGAACGATACCGCGCGCCGCGCGGCCCGGCAGGCCCCGAACCACCGGGGGTTGCGACACCTGGGCTGCCTGTGGGCCGCCTCCTCGCCACGACACTGTCGTTTCCGCGAGACAGCACGCAGCGGGCGGCGCGGTCCGATGGCGCGGGGCGCAGGCTGGCGCGGGACATTCGCCGGCAAATGCGCTACGGGTGCGCCCCGACGCTTGGAACTCGAACTGACGATCTTCGATCTCGGCCGCGGCGGTGCCGGTCTCGCGCGCCTGCCCGACGGCCGTCTGGCCGTGGTGCCACGCACGCTGCCGGGCGAGCGCGTGCGCGTCCGCGTGCACGCCGAGCACGGTCGCCGCGTCGACGCCGAGGTGGTCGAGATCCTCTCGGCGCATCCGCAACGCGTCATCGCACCTTGCGTGAGCTATGCGCGCTGCGGCGGGTGCCATCTGCAGCACCTTTCCTATGCCGGACAGCTCGAGCTCAAGCACGCCCGGCTCGTCCGGCAGCTCGCGCGCGCGCTCGGCGACGCGGTCGCGGCCCGCGTCGAGCCGGTCGTCGCCGCCCCGGCGCCGCTCGGCTACCGCAACAAGAACCTGCTGCAGCGCGGGGGCGGCGGCTATGGCTTCCTCGACCTCTTCGGCGAGCAGCCCGTGCCGGTCCTCGCCTGCCCGCTCGCAGCGCCCGGGGCCGACCTTGCCTTCGCCACGGTGCGGGACTGGCTCGCCGCCGCCGGCGCCGAGCTCGAGCCGGCCGTGCTGGCGATCCTGATCCGGTGCGGGGAAGGCATGCGGCAGGTGATCCTCGTGCTCGACGAGGCGATGGTCACGGACCCACGCCTCGAGACCGCGCGCACGCTCGCGGCTGCACTGCCCGACGTGAGCCTGTGGGCGAGCCGCAAGCGCCGCGGAGCCCGTCAGGCGCTCGGGCGGGATCTGGTGCACCTCGGCGGCCCCGAACTCGTGTTGCAGCGGACCGGGCCGTTCGTGCTCGCGCTCTCCCCCGGTTCGTTCGCACAGGTCAACGCCGACGTCGCCGCACAGCTCTACGCGCACGCGGTCGCCGAGCTCGCGCTGGTCCCCGGCGAGGACGTGCTCGATCTCTACTGCGGCTCCGGCGCGCTCGCACTGCACCTCGCCGGCCACGCCAGGAGCGTGCTCGGCGTGGAGCTCGACCATGCGACGCTGCTCGACGCCCAACGCAGCGCCGCGCGCAACGGCGTGAGCCATGTCGCGT
>CAZSKV010000198.1:0-8951 GCA_964607495.1 uncultured candidatus Brocadiaceae bacterium | reverse complement strand
GACGCGCGGGACGATCTGATCGGCGGCGTCGACGTGCTCTACAAGAGCCTCGGAGCCCCCGGCTCGGTCGCGCCGTTCGTGCTCGCCTGGTTCCGCGATGGCGGCAGCAGTGGCAACCCATCGGTGCGAGCTCTGACTGGTCTTCTGCACGACCTCGGTCTGCACCGCGCCGGCGCCGCGGGGCGGATCGACCGTGAGGGGGATGTCGAGCTCGATCCGATCCAGGCGCTGCTGATCGTGCGCGTGCTGACCGAGGACCTCGGCGTGCCCCTGCGCCGCGCGATCGCCCGTGGCGAGTTCGGCGGTCCCGCCAAGGAAGCCGGCAAGGACGCCGTCCCCAGCGCACCGCCGCGTGGCCCGCACCTGGCTGCGATGGAACCGGCGCCGGACGCGGAGACCGTGGGCTGGGCCGAGGATGCCTACGTCGGCGGCGTCACCGGCCTCTTCGGGGAAGTGGTCGGCAATCTCGGCAAGTGGGGCAAGGGCATCTCGGACGCGGCCGGCAAGGCCAACGCCATCGCGTCGATCGCCAAGTTCCTCGCCACCTACACCTTCCTCAAGGGAGAGTTGCGTGTCGAGGATCCCGGGCAGCCGTTGATCCGCACCAAGGATCGTGATCCGGGGCAGCAGCGCACGCTCGTGGCGCGGTTCTTCATCGATGGCACGCGCGTGACCGATTGGCTGAAGGAGCACCGGCAGCTCGTCGCCTTGGCCGGCCTCGACATCGACATGCCGAAGACGGGTGCCCTCAAGGGCATCGAGACCGAGTGGGACATCAAGCAGGACCGCCACTCGTCGAAGTCACACCTGATCCAGACCGTGCGCGGCCAACCCGACATCTCCAAGGTGAAGACCGACGAGAACGGCGAGGCCCGCATCCGCGTCGAGGGCATGCCGCAACCGAAGGTGCTCGACCCCAACGCCGTGATGCCGCTCGACAAGTCCGTCCGCATCGTCGTGACCCCGCAGGTCAAGGCGACCGAGATGCAGCAGGACCTGGTGGACGCCGTGACCGGCGCGATCGGCATCAAGGGCGGCCCGGTGGGTCTCCTGACGCCAGTGATCGAATGCCTCTACCGCATGAAGTGGAAGGGTGGACAGGTGATGGACCTGCAGATCCGTGACTGGCAACCCGGCGACACCATCGGTCAAGGCGAGATCACGCTGCGTGCCAGCGGCCGGACCTTCTCGCGCACCTCGTTGTTCCAGATCTCCCTCGACCGCTCGCTCGTGTTCACGGACGTCGGCATGCAGACCATCGGAGTCGATGCACCAGCTCCGCTCGACCCACAGCTCCTGCAGGCCATGCCGCCGCAGGTCCGCAAGCAGATGGAGGAGGGCATGCGGCAGATGGCGGAGTTGGCCAAGAAGCGGACCTTCATGGCCAAGGGTCCAGGCCACGCCGAGCTGCACATCCATGACGCCTCCAGCGGGTTCGGAGAGGAGGATGGCTGCGGCGACGAGACGGTCTCGGCGAGCACGACCTGGGACGCCGATCGCGTCGAGGAGTGGAGCGGAGACAACGCGTCCGCGGCTCTGCGCCAGTTCATGGTCGAGGTCGACCTGGAGAAGCGGGTCGCGAAAGTGACGCTCGACATGCAGGCCGAGGCCAAGGTCGTGACCACCGAGCGCAGGAGCAAGGGCAAGCCGGAGACACGCGAGGAGCTGCGGATGATGCGGATCTTCGCGAACGTGAAGCTCGCCCCGCCGTTCGACCGCGCGATCCTGATCCCGCTCAAGGAGACCGAGGTGCGCGACATGACCGTGGACAACTACTACGGGTCGATCACGGTGCCGTTCACGTTCGGGCCGAGTGGCAAGTACACCGGCTCGGCGATCGTGACCTACTCGGTGACGCGCAAGATCAAGCCGAAGGGCAAAGGGCGTTGAGGCCAGCGGGCTCGCCGCAGCGAACGTGACCCAGAGCACGTGCCGGCGCACTCCCTGACGCGTCCGTCAACACCGCTGTCGGTCCTCTGGCCCACGCCGCGCGCATGGCGCAGGTTTCCTGCACGGCACGCTGCCAACGGGGAAACACGGCCTCCACTCGTGGCGTTGCTGCCGTCACTTGGGGTGCGTTCCCGCTCGTCCCGTGCCGCAAGCACTGTCCGAGTTGGTTCTCTGATCCTGATCCGACGCGCTCCGCCACACGGAGTGCATCGAGGAGCCCTCATGAATCGCCGCGCACCGGCTGCCAGCTTCCATCGCGTCCTGGCAGCGTCTGCTTTCTTCGTCGCGCTGAGTTCCACCACTTCGCCTGCTGTAGCCCAGCTCTCGTGGACCGAGCGTCTGGTCATCGCGCCGCCGGCGCGGGTCGATGCCGCGGTCGCCTACGACGCGTTGCGCGGCGAAGCGATCCTCTTCGGCGGCAAGGACCTGACCGCGGGGCTCGGCGACACCTGGCGCTGGGACGGGGTCCGGTGGACGCTGTTGAACCCAGTCGCCTCACCGCCCTTGCGTTGGGAGCATGCGATGGTCGCGCTGCCGGGCGGCAGGGTGCTGCTCTTCGGTGGCCGCGACGTGGGCTCACCGCTGGGTGACACCTGGCTGTGGAACGGCACGACGTGGTCGCTACTGCAACCTGCGGTGTCGCCGCCGGCCCGGCGTGGGCTGGGGCTCGCCTATGACAGCAAGCGGGACCGTGTGGTCCTCTTCGGCGGATTTGGCGCCCTGGGCTCGCTCGCCGACACCTGGGAATGGGATGGAATGACCTGGACCCAGATCCAGCCGGCCGCAGCGCCCGTGCCGCTCTCGTTCCACGGGATGGCCTACGACACCGTCCGCGAACTCGTGGTCCTGTTCGGCGGGCTGAACGCCGTCCAGGCGCCGTTGAACGAGACCTGGACCTGGAACGGGATCAACTGGACGAAACGCGCCCCCGCAACCAACCCAGCGGTTCGCTCGCGTTCGCCGCTCACGTTCGATGCCATCCGGCAGCGCGCCGTGATGTTCGGCGGTCAGGGTGCATCCGCGGCATTGTCGGACACCTGGGAATGGGACGGCACGACCTGGCGCTCGTTCGCGCCGCCTGCGCCGGTGCCGTCGGCCGGCTTCGGCCACGTGCTCTGCTACCAGAACGCGCTCGCGCGGGTCATGCTCTTCGGCGGCAGCACCGGCACCGCGCTCCGCTCGGCGGAGACCTGGGACTGGAACGGCACGGCATGGACTGCAGCTTCCACCGCGTTCCCACCCGCGCGCTACTGGCACGCGATGGCGTTCGACGCGGGCCGCGCCCGCTCGATCCTCTTCGGTGGGCGGATCGGCTCGTCGGTGCTCGGTGACACGTGGGCGTGGGATGGGATCCGGTGGCGCCAGGTGGCGACCACGGGCCCCGTGGCGCGCCAAGGTCACGCGATGGTGTGCGACAACGACCGCGGCCGCATCGTGCTCTTCGGCGGCGCCAACGCTCCCTACAACGCGTTCTACAACGACACCTGGGAGTGGAACGGCACCGCGTGGAACCAGATCACGACCGCGGCCAAGCCGCCGGCGATGTGGCGGCACGCGATGGCCTACGACTCGGTGCGCCACCGCACCGTGCTCTTCGGCGGCAGCGACTCCGCCAACCAGTACAGCCAGACCTGGGAATACGACGGCATCAACTGGCAGCAGCGCTCGCCAGCGCACCATCCACCAGGGATGGTCCTGTTCCCGATGGCCTTCGACACGGTCAGGGGCCGCGTCGTGATGACCTACACCGCCGGATCGCAGATGCTGACCTGGGAATGGGACGGCACCGACTGGGTCCAGATGGCGCCAGCGACCGTGCCGAACGCTCTCAACAGCCCGGCGATGGTCTATGACTCCGCCCGCGCGAAGACGGTGATGGTCGGCGCCTCGACCCAGGTCGAGGTCTGGGAATGGGACGGCATCGACTGGCAGGTCAAGGCCCCGACCGGCCAGATGCCGGCGCGGATCCTGCACGCGGCAGCCTATGACATCGTGCGCCGCTGCCTCGTCGTGAGCGGTGGCATGTCGGGCAGCACCGTCTACTCCGACACCTGGGAGTACAAGAGCCAGTCGTTCGCGAGCTACGGGCCGTTCGGCGTCGGCTGCCTCGGCTCCCGCGGCGTGCCGCAGCTGGCGGCCGTGCCGGGAAGCCTGCCGACGATCGGTTGCGACTTCCGTCTCGAGGTCACCATCCTGCCGATGGTCGTGACTCCGACCTTCCTGCACTTCGGCTTCTCGAAGTCCTTGCTGGGCAGCATCCCGCTGCCGCTGGAACTCGGCTTCGCCGGCATGCCCGGCTGCTCGCTCTACCAGAGCGCCGAACTGACGATCCCGCTGCAGAACATCGGTGGCTCCGCGCTCCTCGTCCTGCCGATGCCACAGGACCCCGCGCTCCTCGGACTGCCGTTCTACAACCAGGCCTTCCTGATCGATCGCAACGCGAATGCGGCCGGGGTGATCTGGTCGAACGGCGGCGAAGGGCTGATCGGCTCGTAGCAGCCGGGTACGGCCACGGCCGCGTCACTCAGTATTGGAAACGGGTGACCAGGCCGTAGCCGACATTCACCTGCCCGGTGGTCGCGGTGGCAGTCCCGGCATACACGCGCGTGATCTGGAACGCTTGTGGACCCGGCGCGACCTCGTTGCGGATGCCGTTGCTCGCAGCGACGTTCAGGCCGCCCTGGCCGATGTCCACCGCAGCCGCCTGCGCGGTCAGGGCCGCACCGGCGAAGGCCGGGTTCCAGGCGATCGTGCTCGTGGGCAAGGTCCAGCGCCCGAGCGCGTCGGTCGCGCCGATCAGGCCGACCACCGCTCCGTCGGTGTAGAGGTAGTTGCCGTTGCAGAGGTTCGGCAGATACGCATTCGGATTGGTCAGTCCGATCAGGAGCCCGGCCGTGGCGGCGGTCGGGCCATTGCTGATCGCCCAGCCCAGGCTCAGCGTGTTCGCGCCGGTGTTCGTGGTGAAAGTCGCACGCAGGCGCATGGTGCCGTTCGCCGTGAGACAACCAAGACCCACCGAGTTCAGGGGTCCGGTGATCGACGAGTCGCGGGCGCTCGCGGCGTCACAGGCATAGAGCGCGCCGGAACTCAGGCCATGGATCCGGACTTCGTAGAGCAGATCGCTGGCGCCCGCATAGGCGAACGGCGCATCGAACACGAGGTTGAACTTCCAGGGCGCTGGCGTGTCGTCGGGGATCTGCGAGAAGTCCGGGGACACGATGGTCTTCCTCGTCACCACCGTGGTCGGCGAGCCGAGGTAGTTGGTCGCGAAGGTCGCGCTCGCGCTGGCCAGGCTGCTGTTGCAGCACAGCAGCTCCATGTCGAGGTTGCGCCCCGGCATCGAGTTCGTCGCGAAGAGGCCGTCGCGGCGCCAGGCGATGCCGAGCAGCGTGCGCGCGGTGCCCTTCAGCTCGCCGTGGATCTGCTGGTAGCGCGACAGGCCCGCGAACGGAATGTCGCTCGCGGCGGAGGCTTCGTACTTCGCGTATTGCGGCGGCGAGACCACGTGGTTCTGGGTCATCCCGAGCGAAGCGAGCGAGCAGAGCACGATGCTGGAGAGTCTGATGTGCATGGGATCCCGGCACGCCCTTAGCAAAGGTGGGCCGTTTCGGCAACCCGGGGACCGGCCCCGCTGGCCCAGTAGGATCCCGGCGTGACCCGGGCCCACCTCCTGTTGAGCACCCTGCTTGCGGCGACGATCGCGCGCGCCCAGGTACCTGCGGCGGCGCTGCCCCCGGTCGATTTCAACCGCGATGTGCGGCCGATCCTCGCCGACCGCTGTTTCCGTTGTCACGGCCCCGACGCGGGTGCGCGCAAGCGCGGGCTGCGGCTCGACACCGAGGCTGGCTCGCGGGCGCTGCTCGAGAGCGGCGTCGCGGCGATCGTGCCGGGCTCGGCCAGGCAGAGCGAACTCATCGCCCGGATCGAGAGCGACGACGAGGAGGAGGTCATGCCGCCGCCGGAGCTGCATCGGCCGCTCAGCGCCGACCAGAAACGCACGCTGGCGCGCTGGATCGACGCGGGGGCACAGTACGCACCGCATTGGGCGTTCGTGCCGCCGCGGCGCGGCGAGCCCGTTGCCGATCCGATCGACCACCACGTGCGCGCGCGCCTCGCTCGGGAGGGACTCTCCCCGGCGCCCGAGGCCGACCGCGCGACCTTGCTGCGCCGGCTCTCGCTCGTGCTGACCGGCGTGCCGCCGACGCCCGCCGACCTCACGCGCTTCCTGGCCGATCCGGCGCCGGACGCCTACGCGCGCGAAGTCGAACGGCTGCTCGCCTCACCACGATTCGGCGAGCACCTGGCCGCGACGTGGCTGGACGTGGCGCGCTACGCCGACACCTTCGGCTACCAGGCCGACTGGGAGTGCTCGACCTGGCCCTGGCGCGACTGGCTGATCGAGGCCTGCAACCGCGACCTGCCGTACGATCAGTTCGTGCGCGACCAGCTGGCCGGGGATCTGCTGCCAGGGGCCACGCGAGAGCAACGCATCGCGACCGCATTCAACCGCCTGCATCGCATGACCAACGAGGGCGGCTCGATCGCCGAAGAATGCCGCCAGGAAGCGATCGCCGACCGCGTGGCGACGGCTGGCACGGCCTTCCTCGGGCTGACCGTCGAGTGCGCGCGCTGTCACGACCACAAGTACGATCCGATCTCGCAGCGCGACTTCTACCGGCTCGGGGCGTTCTTCGGCGCGATCGACGAAGCCGGCACCTACGCGTATTCGCACCGTGCCGTGCCTCCACCTGCCTTGCCGCTGCCGACGCCGGAGCAGGCGTCCGAGTTGGCGCGGCTCGAAGCGAACGTGGCCGCTGTCGCCACGAAACTGGGTGCAACCCTGGCGCAGCGGCACACGGCATTCCGCGACTGGCAGGCTCGGGGTGCGCAGGTGCAAGTCGCTCCGCCGATCCGCACCGATCCGCTCGCTGGCAGCGTGCCCGGACCTGCGGGGCGCGGCCAGTGCTTCGACGGCGACAGCGGCGTGACGTTGGCCGACGCGCAGGCATTCCGCCGTTCGGATGCGTTCAGCCTGACCTTCGGCATGCACTGCCCGGACACCAAGGCGCGCGCGGTGATCCTGCACACGGCCCCGTTCACGATCGAGTCGGATCCGCAGGGCTACCAGGTGATGCTCGACGACGGCCGGCTGGCCTGGCAGATCATCCACTTCTGGCCGGGCTCGGCCGCGGCGATCCGCACGCGCGCGCCGTTCCCGTTGGGGCGCTGGGTGCAAGTTGCGGTCACCTACGACGGCTCGTCCCGGGCGGCCGGGCTCGGGATCTACTTCGACGGCGTGCCGGTGGCCACCGAGATCGTGCGCGACGGTCTGGACGGCGCCGCGACTGCGCGCGTGCTCCAGATCGGCTTCCGCGACCGGGATCTCGGCTTCGCCCACGGCGCGCTCGGCGATCTCGCGGTCTACGACCGCATGCTGACCGAGGCAGAGATCGCCGAGCTGCAGCAGCCGGGATCCGGGGCGGCGAGCGCGGCGCTCGAGAGCTACTTCACGCACGTGGTCGACGCGCGGTCCAAGGCCGCGCGCGCCGAGCTGCACGCGCACCGGGTCGCTCGCGACCAGCTCGCCGACTCGGTGCGCCGGATCATGGTCATGGCGCCGACGCCACATCCCCGCCCAGCCCACGTACTGCGGCGCGGAGCCTATGACGACCCCGATCCGAAGCAGCCGGTGCGCAGCGATGGTGCGCTCGACGCCCTGCTCGCGTTCGCACCGGAGTGGCCGAGGAACCGGCTCGGTCTCGCGCTCTGGATGACCGATCCACGCAACCCGCTGCTCGCGCGCGTGCAGGTCAACCGGCTCTGGAGCCAGTGCTTCGGGCGCGGTCTCGTCGCGACGCAAGAGAACTTCGGTCTGCAGGGCGACTTCCCGAGCCATCCGGAACTGCTCGACGCGCTCGCCCTGGAGTTCATCGCCGGAGGTTGGAGCAACAAGAAGATGCTGGGCCGGATCGTGCGCTCGGCGACCTTCCGCCAGTCCTCGGATGCATCCAAGGAAGTGCGCGCGCGCGATCGTGACAACGTGCTGCTCGCGCGCGGGCCGGCGTTCCGCCTGAGCGCCGAGGTGATGCGCGACCAGGCCCTGGCCGTCTCGGGGCTGCTCGTCGACCAGATCGGGGGGCCGAGCGTCAAGCCCTGGCAGCCGGAGGGGCTCTGGGAGGACGCGGGGGTGCAGGGCAGCTACAAGCCCGACACCGGGGACGCGGCGCATCGCCGGAGCCTCTACACGTTCCGCAAGCGCGCCGCCCCGCCGCCCAACATGCTGATCTTCGATGCCGGCAGCCGCGAGAAGTGCCTCGCGCGGCGGATGCCGACCAACACGCCGCTGCAGGCGCTCGTACTGTGGAACGATCCGGTGTTCTTCGAGTGCGCGCAGGCGCTCGCGGCGCTCGGCGTGCGCACCGGTGGCGCGCCGCGCGAGCAGATCGCGACGATGATCCGGCATGCCACGCTGCGCGAACCGTGGCCGGGCCAGGTCGACGCGTTGCTCGAGCTCTTTGCGCGCGAAGCCATCGGACCGACACTCGTGGCCGCGACCCTCTTCGCGAGCGATGCCTGCGTGACGAGCCGATGAACCCCTTCCACGCCGAGTCCCTGAATCTCACGCGCCGCCACCTCCTCGGCGCCAGCGCCCTCGGCCTCTCCCGTATCGCGCTCGGAGAGTTGCTGGATCCTGCGCCGCGCGCACGCGCCGCGCCGAAGGCGAAGCGCGTGATCTACCTGTTCCAGGCCGGTGGCCCCTCCCAGTTCGAGACCTTCGATCCCAAACCGCTGCTGCAGAAGCAGCACGGCGAGCCCTTGCCCGATTCGGTGCGCAAGGGCCAACGCCTGACCGGGATGAGCGGCAACCAGGCGATCCTGCCGCTCGCGGGCTCGTTCACCGGCTTCGCGCAGCATGGCCAGTCGGGCCTCTGGGTCAGCGACCTGCTGCCGAAGACCGCCGCGATCGCCGACCGCCTCTGTGTCGTGCGCAGCGTCTTCAC
>CAZSKV010000197.1:0-2015 GCA_964607495.1 uncultured candidatus Brocadiaceae bacterium | reverse complement strand
CGAGGTGACCGTGCGCGGCAACGTCGCGCACGGTTCGGGGATGTGGAAGTCGACCGACGCGGGCAAGACCTGGAAGGCGAGCGGCCTCGCCGACTCGCACCACATCCCGCGCGTGCGCGTGCATCCGCGCAACCCTGACCTCGTCTATGCGGCCGTGCTCGGCCATCTCTACGCGGGCAACGACGAGCGCGGCGTCTTCCGCTCGAAGGACGGCGGCAAGACCTGGGAGCGCGTGCTGTTCGCGAACCGCGACGCCGGCGCGGTCGATCTCTGCATGGACCCGGCCAACCCGCGGGTGCTCTATGCGAGCACCTGGCGCGTGCGGCGCACGCCCTTTTGCCTCGAGAGCGGCGGTGCCGGCTCGGGCCTGTGGAAGAGCGAGGATGGCGGTGACACCTGGCAGGACCTGAGCGCGAACCAGGGCTTCCCGCAGGGCACGCTCGGGATCATCGGCGTGTCGGTGTCGCCGGCGCGGCCCGAGCGCGTCTACGCGATCGTCGAGCACGCGGACGGCGGCGTGTTCCGCTCGGAGGACGGCGGCAAGACCTGGGCCCGGCAGTCAGGCGACCGCAACCTGCGCCAGCGCGCCTGGTACTACACGCGGATCGTCGCCGACCCGCGGGACCCCGACGCGAGCTACGTGCTGAACGTCGGCTTCCACAAGTCGAGCGACGGCGGCAGGACCTGGACCCAGATCGGCACGCCGCACGGCGACAACCACGACCTCTGGATCGCGTCCGACGACCCGCTGCGGATGATCGAGGCCAACGACGGCGGCGCCAACGTCAGTTTCGATGGCGGCAAGAGCTGGAGCCCGCAGAACAACCAGCCGACCGCGCAGTTCTACCGGGTGACGACCGACGACGAGTTCCCGTACCGCGTCTACGGCGCGCAGCAGGACAACTCGACGCTGCGCATCCGTTCGCGCACGCGCGGCTTCGCGATCGGGGAACGGGACTGGGAGGTGTCGGCCGGCGGCGAGAGCGGCTGGCTCGCGCCCGACCCGCGCAATCCCGAGATCGTCTATGGCGGTTCCTATGGCGGCTACCTGCAGCGTCTCGATCATCGCACCGGCTTCGCGCGCACGGTCAACGTCTGGCCCGACTCGCCGATCGGCGCGGGGGCCGAGGCACTGCGGCACCGCTTCCAGTGGAACTTCCCGCTCTTCTTCTCGCGCCACGATCCGCAGCTGCTCTTCGCGGCCGGCGAGCAGCTGTTTGCGACGCGCTACGAGGGCCAGAAGTGGGAGTCGATCTCGCCCGACCTGACGCGCAACGACAAGAGCAAGCAGGGGCCCTCGGGCGGTCCGATCACCCGCGACAACACCGGCGTCGAGTACTACAGCACGATCTTCGCGGCCTGCGAGAGCGCGACCGAGGCCGGCACGATCTGGTGCGGCAGCGACGACGGGCTCGTGCACGTCACGCGTGACGGCGGCAAGCAGTGGAAGAACGTCACGCCGAAGGACCTGCCCGAGTGGGCGCGGGTCAACGCCCTCGAGCCGCATCCGGGCGAGAAGGGCGGCCTCTACCTCGCAGCGACCTGCTACCAGCTCGGCGACTTCAAGCCCTACCTGTTCAAGACCACCGACTACGGCCAGACCTGGACCAGGATCGTGCAGGGCATCGCGAGCGACCACTTCACGCGCGTCGTGCGCGCCGACCCCGAGCGCAAGGGGCTGCTCTACGCCGGCACCGAGCAGGGCGTCTACGTCTCGTTCGACGACGGCGGCACCTGGAAGACCCTGCAGAACAACCTGCCGATCGTGCCGATCACCGACCTCGCGGTGAAGAACGGCGACCTGATCGCGGCCACGCAGGGCCGCGCGTTCTGGATCCTCGACGACCTCACGATCCTGCAGCAGTGCGCCGAGCTGCCGAGCGCGCCGGCCGTGCACCTGTTCCAGCCGCGCCCGTGCGTGCGCTTCGACGGCGGCGCGGGCAAGTCGCTGACCGCCGGACAGAACCCGCCGGCCGGGGCCGTGTTCCACGTCTACTTCCAGGAGGCGCCCAAGG
>CAZSKV010000196.1:0-5051 GCA_964607495.1 uncultured candidatus Brocadiaceae bacterium | reverse complement strand
GCAACTCTGGATGAGTTGCATAGATTCGGTCGCGCGAAGATGGGCGAAGAGACGCGCGTTCCGCGCGAACGAGTCCCGTGACGCAGACTCCTAGCGCGCAGCCGCGAACAGCGAGTGCCCGAACGGGAACTCCATGTTCCGCAGCAACCAGCGCTCGCTGCTCATGATCCAGCCGAAGAGCGCGTTGACTGGTCCGGCGAACCGGTGACTGAGGTTCGTCTGGCCGTCGGGCAGACCGAAGAGCCGCTCCTTGAGCTTCAACACGAGCACCGCCGGCAGGATCAGCGGGAACAGGAAGGTGTTGAAGTAGGAGATCTTCTGCACCGCGAGGCCCGCGCGCGTCATCCGCTGCGCGAGCATGGTCGCGGTGTAGCGGCGCTGGTGGTGGGCGACGCGGTCGTTCTGCGAGTAGAGGAACTGGTAGGCCGGAACGGTCACGAACACGAGGCCTCCGGGCTTCATCACCCGCCGCAGCTCGGCGAGCACCCGCTCGTCGTCCGGGATGTGCTCGATCGTGTCGAAGGCGGTGACGACGTCGAAGCTCGCGTCCGCGAACGGCAGTTCGTAGCCCGATCCGGTCAGCACGCGCTCGTGGCCGCGTGACTTGCAGTAGGCGATGTAGTCCCGTGAGATGTCGAGGCCGGTGACCTTGCCGTACTTCGCGAGCGGACCGAGCATGCCGCCGGCGCCGCAGCCGACTTCGAGGATCGCGAGCCCGCGCTTCCCGGCGAGCATCCGGTCTAGCTGGTCGAAGAAGATCTGGCGCCGCCCGATGAACCAGAAGTGGTGGTGCTCGAGCTCGGCGAACTGCTCGTAGACGTTGGCTTCCATGCTCAGATCCGCTTGCGCGCGACGACGATCATCTCGTCGCGCAGATTGACGTAGAGATTGGCCCGCTTGCACAGGGCGAGAGGAGACAGCAGGGTCGACAGGCCGGGATGCAGCCGGGCGGCGCGCTCGCGCAGGAACCCGAACGAGACGAACTTGCCGCTGGCGCGCGGGGTCAGGCGCACGACGTCGAACCCGCTCTGGGCGAGCAGCACGCGGATCGTCGTCGGGTCGAAGTGGTAGAGGTGCTCCTGGTGCTTGTAGTGCTGCCACCTGCTGCCGAGCAACCGCGCGAAGCAGCTCGCGACGTTCTGGGTCTCCAGCACCAGGAAGCCGTCGTCCTGCAGCATCGAGCGCGCGCCGCGCAGCAGCGTCTGCGGATCCGGCACGTGTTCGACGACGTCCCACAGCGTCACCAGGTCGAAGGTGCCGCGCGCGAAGCCGGGCCGCCCGGCCACGGATTCGAGCGTGCCGATGTGCACGCGCTCGGCCCCGAGCATCTCGATCGCATGCGTGGCGATCGGGGCCGAGAGTTCGACGCCGTAGACGTCATGGCCCTTCTCGCGCATGACCTGCAGGAAGAAGCCCGCGGCACAGCCGATGTCGAGCACCTTCAGCTTGCGGCCGCCGAAGTGCGGATCGAGCAGCCGGGCCCGCTTGCGGAAGGTCTTCAGGTACAGCTTCGCGTCCTGCGCGTAGTCGGCGTAGCCGTGCGTCTTCGGGCTGTCGCTCTTCCAGTACTTCTCGCCGTAGACCTGGTCCCGCAGGCTCTCGCCGGTCAGGCGCGGGCTCACGTAGACGAGCCGGCACTCGCTGCAGCGGACGACCTCGTACGGATCGTCGCGGAAGAGCAGTGTCCTCTGGTCGTTGCCGCAGAGCTGGCAGCTCGGTACCGCGACCAGACCACCGTGCATCAGCCGAAATACTCCTTGCCCGTGGCGACGTTCTCGTGCCCGGTCGCGACTCCGGTCGCGAGTTCCTGCCCCATCTTGCGGCCCATCTCGACCGACTGGTCCATGTTGTTGTAGCGGAAGTTGCCCTGACGTCCGGTCGTGTGGAGGTTCTGCAGCGAGCCGACGTAGTCCATGATCGGCGTCAGGTGCTTCTTGTACTCGAGGTCGTAGACCGGGTACGCATAGGGGATCTTCTTCAGGAAGACGTCGAGGACCTCGCCCGGCCCGATCAGTCCCACGGCCATCAGATCGCGCTCGGCGATCGCCTGCAGCTCCTCGGGCGTGCTGCGCCAGATCCGGTCGCCGCGACGGCAGGTGATCTCGCAGCAGACCATGGTCTTGTCCTTCGGCGCGCACTCCGGACTGAAGTTCTTGAACTCCGAGATCCGGTGCACGGTCAAGTGCCGCTCGGGCAGGTAGACCCAGTTGTCGGGGCTCACGTTCGGCCGGTTCAGCTTGAGGTAGACGAACACGATCGAGATGTAGGTCAGCTTGGCGAGGCAGGCTTCGATCTGGTCGGGGACCTTCGGCGCCAAGGCCTTGGCCAGGGCCGTGACCGGGACCGTGCTCACGTACTCGTCACCCTGGATCATCTGCCGTGAGTGTTTGCCGTACTCGATGCCGGTCACGCGCATGCCGTCGCGGTGCACGCGGACCGCCGGCGAGTCGACGAGGACCTGCGAGCCGGCCTTCTCGATCGCGCGGGCATAGGCGCGCGCGAGCTCGCCGATGCCGCCGAACTTCGGGTAGATGAAATCCGTCACCAGTGTGCGCGGCACCTTGCCGCCCTTGGGGCGGAACAGGGTCTTCATCACCGCGTCGCGCAGGTTGAGCAACGTGATCCGCTGGCTGGCCCAGTCGGCCGAGATCTGCGACGGCGGCATGCCCCAGGCCTTCTCGGTGTACTCGCCGAAGAAGATCCGATAGAGCGTGCGGCCGAAGCGGCGCGTGGTCCAACTCTCGAAATCGCGGTCGGTGAAGCGCCGGATCTTGAAGATGTCGAGGAACCGCACCCAGAAGTAGTCGAGGAACGCGCGGACCAGCAGCAGCTTCGGCATGTTCTTCATCACGTTCGACGCCACGAGCGGGTAGTCGAAGAACTTGCCGAAGAGCACGATGCGCGACAGGCGCTTCGCGTGGTGGATGTTGTCGCCGAGCAGCTCGCGCACGTGCTGCATCAGGCTCTCGTCCTTGGTGTGGAAGCGGTGCGGGCCGTAGTCGTAGCACCAGTACTCGGGACCCTGCTCGACGAACGAGGAGGCCATGCCGCCGATCGCCGGCTCGCGCTCGAGGATCGTGACCTTCTGGCCTTTCTTGACGAGTTCGTAGCCGCAGGCGAGACCGGCCAGTCCGCCTCCGAGGATCACGACGTGCTTAGCCATACCGTTGCAGGGAAGTGCGAGGTCCGAGGTGTGTGGGTCTGGCGAATGCCATCGCTCGGTTGCCCGCGCGGCCCGCAAATGCGACGCCGCGGCGTGGGATACCAAGCCGCCGAAGTCTACCGCCACCGACGAGGCTGGCTCCCGCGTGCGCGTTCAATTCTGCAAGCCTCGGCGTAGAAACCGGTTGCGACTGATCGTCAGGAACATGGCCCAGGCCGTGCGGCAGACCTTCGAGAACGACTCGGAGTGCTTCGAGGCACCCCCCTCACGGCGGGAATACGTCACCGGCACCTCGATGATCCGACAGCCAGCGCGCAGGGCCGCACACATCATCTCGGGCGAGAACGCGGGTCCAGCCTCCGTCAGCAAGGGCGCGATCCGCTCGAACGTGGCCCGGGTCAGGGCGCGGTAGGTGCAGCCGACGTCGGTGAAGCGGGGTTCGAGCGGGAAGAACCACAAGAACTCCAGGTACTTGGCCATGGCCACGTTGCCCCAGCGCAGCATCCAGTCCATGTTCGCGCCTTGCTCGACCAGTTGCTTGGTCGTCCTGGTCCCCACGACCATGCCGGCGTCGTCGATGTAGGTCAGCAGCTTCTCGAGATCCCGGGCACGGAAGGTTCCGTCGGCCTCGACCAGCACCAGGATGTCACCCTTGGCTGCCGCCATCCCGGCCAGCAGGGCACAGCCGTAACCGGGCCTGGTCTCGGTGACCACGCGGGCTCCGGCAGCGCGTGCGATCTCGGCCGTGCGGTCCTTGCAGTTGTTGTCGACGACCAGGATCTCGTCGAGCAGCTGGTTCTGGCGGAACTCGTCGACCACGGCGCCGATCGTCGCCTCCTCGTTGTAGGCGGGGATCACCAGGGAGACCGAACGGGAGCGATACATCGGAGGCGGCGGAGGATATCGGGCACCGGGCCGGCAGCCGTGGTGAATCCGGGGTCGCGGCGGCCCGGCTGCTTGACAGGTTTCGCCGCCGGCCGCCTACTCTGCGCCGTCGATGCACTTGCCGATCCGACTCGTCCTGGCCCTGTGGATCCTGGCGGTGGGGCTGCTCGCCCAGGGCGCGGCGGAGAGCCGGCCGGCCACCGCCCCCAGCCGTAAGCCGGTCGTCAGCGTGATCGGCGCCTCGGTCTCCGCCGGGTTCTCCTGCACCGCGATGGGGATCGGGGATCCGGACCACAACCAGACGATGCCGCTGCGCCGCGCGCTCGAAGCGGTCTGGCCGAAGGACCAGGTCGAGATCCGCGACCACAGCAACCAACTGACCTTCCTGAACCCGATCGAGCACGGCACGCGGCAGGTGCGGCAGGCCGTCAAGGACAAGCCGGCGCTGGTGCTCGGTCTCGACTTCCCGTTCTGGTTCGGCTACGGCCGGGTGCTCGCGGGCAGGGACGGCGAGCTCGCCGCGCGGCTGCTGCTGCTCGAGAAGGGTCTGACCCTGCTCGATCAGATCGAGGTGCCACTCGTGATCGGGGACTTCCCGGACATGAGCGGCGCCGACGCGCGGATGCTCCCGCCGCAACTGATCCCTGCCGCGCCGATGCTCGCCGCGTTGAACGAGAGGCTGCGGAACTGGGTGAAGGCCCGCACGCACGTGCGCCTCTTCTCCCTGGCCGCCCACGTGGTCCTCGCGCGCGAGGGCGGTGGGAGGGTCGAAGTCGGCGGCAGGCCGCGGACCCTCTCCGCCCGCGTGATGCTCCAGGACGACCTGTTGCATGCGACACGGCTGGGTGTGGCGTATCTCGCGTTCACGACGCTGCCGGTGATGGTCGAGGCCCTGCCGGCGACGAGTCCGCTGCGGCGCGCCCGGCCTGCGTTCGACGAGTTCGTGGAGACACTGGAGCTCGGCGGCGAACTGCCCGTCGAGGCGGCCGCGAGCCGTCCCACG
>CAZSKV010000195.1:0-3864 GCA_964607495.1 uncultured candidatus Brocadiaceae bacterium | reverse complement strand
CTGCGCGAGTCGCACCCGCACGACATCAAGATCACCAAGGAAGCGCCGAACTACCAGGCGGAGGTCGAATGAGCGGACATCAGGGGGGGGTGCTGGTCGTCGACTTCGGCGCGCAGTACTGCCAGTTGATCGCGCGGCGCGTGCGCGAACTCGGCGTCTACTCGCGCATCACGACGCCGCAGCGGGCGCTCGCGGCGTGCGACGAGCAGCAGCCCGAGGCGATCGTGCTCTCGGGCGGCCCGGCCTCGGTCTACGAGCACGACGCGCCCGCGCTCGATCCGGCGATCCTCGGTCTCGGCCTGCCGATGCTCGGCATCTGCTATGGCCTGCAATGGCTCGCGCAGCAGCTCGGGGGCAAGGTCGAGCCTGCCGGCAGGACCGGCGGCGAGTACGGCCGCACCGAGCTCGAGGTCACCGCCACGACGCCGCTCTTCGCCGGCGTCGACAAGAAGACAGTGGTCTGGATGTCACACGGCGACAAGGTCACGCAGCTGCCGGCCGGGTTCACGGTACTCGCGAAGAGCGAGCCCTGTCCGATCGGGGCCGCCGGCGATCCGCGGCGCCGGATCTACGGCCTGCAGTTCCATCCCGAGGTGCAGCACACGGCGCAGGGCCAGCGCGTGCTGCGCAACTTCGTGCTCGAGGTCGCGCGCTGCCGCGCCGACTGGAATCCCGGCAACATCCTCGAGCAGAAGATCGGCGAGATCCGGCAGCTGGTCGGCGAGCAGGGTGAGGTCGTGATGGGGCTCTCCGGCGGCGTCGATTCGTCGGTGGCCGCGGTGCTGATCCATCGCGCGATCGGCAAGCGCCTGCACTGCGTATTCGTCGACAACGGGCTGCTGCGTCTCGACGAGCGCCAGCAGGTCGAGCACCTGTTCCGCGACCAGGAGCACATCGACCTCTGCGTCGCCGACGCGCGCGCCGCCTTCCTCGACGCGCTGGCCGGCGTCGCCGACCCCGAGGCGAAGCGCAAGATCATCGGCCGCGTGTTCATCGACGTGTTCCGCGCCCAGAGCAAGCGCTTCGCCCACGCGCACTTCCTCGGCCAGGGCACGCTCTATCCCGACGTGATCGAGTCGGTGTCCGCGCACGGCGGCAAGACCGCGATGATCAAGAGCCACCACAATGTCGGCGGCCTGCCCGAGGACCTCGACATGCGGCTGGTCGAGCCCCTGCGCGATCTCTTCAAGGACGAGGTGCGCGCGCTCGGCCGGCAGCTCGGTCTGCCGAGCTCGCTCGTGGACCGGCAGCCATTCCCCGGGCCAGGCCTCGCGGTGCGCTGCCTCGGTCCGGTCAGCGAGGAGCGCCTCGTGATCCTGCGCCGGGCCGACGCGATCGTGCGCGAGGAGATCGAGACGCGCGGGTTGCACCAGGGGCTCTGGCAGTACTTCGCGGTGCTGCTGCCGGTGCAGACGGTCGGCGTGATGGGCGACGGCCGCACCTACGCGAATGCCTGCGTGCTGCGCATCGTCTCCAGTCAGGACGGGATGACCGCCGACTGGGAGTGCCTGCCGGTCGAGGTGCTGCGCAAGATCTCCGGCCGGATCTGCAACGAGGTGCGCGGGATCAACCGCGTGTGCCTGGACATCAGCTCGAAGCCGCCCGCGACGATCGAGTGGGAGTGAGCGCCCGCTTCAGCGGGTCTCGATCCAGCGCCGCACGAGGTCGACGCCGAGCGCATCCGGCACGTGCGTGCCGAGCGCCGGCATCCGCTCCTCGCCCTCGCGGCGCATGCGCTCCCACAGCACGGACGAGCCCGGCACCTTCGGCTTGACCAGCATCGCGTCGGGCAGGCCGAGCGTGCTGTGCACCGGGCGCACGCCGAGCGCGTTCATGCGCGCCTCCGGCGTCGTGTAGCGCAGGTCGAGGGTCGAGACCGCGCCGGCGGCGGGGTTGTGGCATATCGCGCAGTTCGCGGCCAGGTAGGCGCGCGCGCGCAGGTCGAGCGGGGCCCGCGTGTCGGCGGGATCGGGGTAGGCGCCGTAGCTGCCCGGAGTACCGATCGGCGCCGTGAACAGCCCGAGCTCGTCGAGGAGCTCGAGCTGGTTGCGGGGCGTGCCCTCGAAGTCGACCAGCCGGTTGAGCTGCAGCGTGCGCGGCCCGAGCACCGGTCCCCCCGAGTCGGTGTGGCAGAGCATGCACTCGCGTGGTCCGGGGTAGGTCCAGGTCTGCACCCCGACCGAGTTCTTGTCGCGCGGGTCGCGCACCATCAGGGTCTCGTGCGCCTGGTCGAGCAGCAGGTCGGCGTCCGTCTGGCTCTGGTTCCAGCGGTAGGTGTAACCGGCCCAACCGTCGGCCTCGTGCACCAGCACGCGGGTCTCGAGCCGGCGCGTGCTCTTCGGGTTCCCGACTTCGAGCTCCATCTCGAAGTGCTTGACCAGCACCGTGCCGAGCGCGAAGTCCCAGGCATCCGTCGGATGGAAGCGGATCGAGCCGCGGCCGACCGGGGCGATCCAGCGGCGCTTGCTGGCGCCGTCGGACCAGAGCTCTGCATTCACCGCGAACGGCAGCACGCCCTGCGCGGGCACCAGGGTCTGCAGGTCGCGGAAGATCCCGGTGGCGGAGAGCCTGCGCGGGAACAGGTCCGGGTCGACGGTTGCCGCCGCGACCCGCAAGCGCAGGATCCGGCCGGTCAGCGCCAGCGCGAAGAGCTCGCCGCGCTCGTCGCAGCCGAACGAGCAGAGGTCCGGCACGCTCGCGACTTCGCGCAGGGACGTGACCGAGCCGCCTGCTTCGGTCAGGGCGAGCACGCGGCCCGTCCAGAAGTCGCCGAAGACATAGTGGTCGCGCAGCTGCGGGATTCGCGTGCCGGTGTAGACCTCGCCCCCGATCACGCAGCGGCCGAGCGTGCCGCCGTACTCGAGCAGCGGCGGCAGCAGCGGCCCGGGGCCCGGGTTCGTGGTCTTGTACTGGCGCGTGCCCTCGAAGACGCTCCAGCCGTAGTTGCCGGCGCGCGCGACCAGATCGATCTCCTCGCGCGTGTACTGGCCGACGTCGCCGGCCCAGAGCTTGCCCCGGGTCGCGTCGAAGGCGATCCGCCAGGGGTTGCGCAGGCCCAGCGCCCAGATCTCGCCGCGCACGCCGCCGCCCTGGCCGACGAAGGGGTTGTCGTTCGGGATCGCATAGGGCTGCTGCACGCTGGCTTGTTTGACGTCGAGGCGCAGCACCTTTCCGAGCAGGCTCGTCAGGTCCTGCGCGAGGTTGTGCGGATCGCCGGCGCTGCCGCCGTCGCCGAAACCGAGGTAGAGCATGCCGTCACTGCCGAACACCGGGTTGCTGCCGCGATGGTTGCGGAATGGCTGCGCGACCTTCAGCACGACCAGCTGGCTCGCCGGGTCGGCGCGGTCCGGATCGGCCGCCGAGACCGTGAACTGCGCGAGCACGCTCTGGTTCGGGCTCGGCTGCGTGTAGTGCACGTAGAACCGGCCACTGGTCTTGTAGTCCGGTGCTAACGCGAGGCCGAGCAGGCCCTCCTCCTCGTCGCCGCGTTGCACCGTGGCGCTCAGGTCGAGGAAGACCTTGGCCTGCTGCACGTCGTCCCGGTTCGGGAGCACGAGGATCCGGCCGTCCTGCTCGACCACGAAGACCCGGTCGGTGCCGTCCTTCGCGTGCGTGAGCTGCACCGGCCGCACGAAGTTCAGCTGCGGAAACGCCAGCCTCGTGTCGGCGAGGTTCCGGCGCGGGCCCCGCGCCGGGAACGCGAGCCTGGCTGGCACGAAGAGCGTGCGTCCGGAGTTGCCGACGCGACGGTCCGCCCCGGACGGGTCCGGGCCGCCAGGGGTGAGTCCACTGCCGCCGCCGCCGCAGCCGGCGAGCAGCACGAGGACGAAGCCAACGGCCGCACAAGGCGCGCTGTTGCGGATC
>CAZSKV010000194.1:0-2312 GCA_964607495.1 uncultured candidatus Brocadiaceae bacterium | reverse complement strand
GCTCATCTCGCCGAGCGTCTTGACGATCGCGGCCACGCCCTCCTCGATGCCGGCGCGCAGGTCCATCGGGTTCACACCCGAGGTGAGGAAGCGCTGTCCGGCCTTCAGGATCGCCTCGGCCAGCACGGTCGCGGTCGTGGTGCCGTCCCCGGCGACGTCGTTGGTCTTGCTGGCGACCTCGCGCACGAGCTTGGCGCCCATGTTCTCGAACGGGTCCTCGAGCTCGATCTCCTTCGCGACCGACACGCCGTCCCGCGTGACCATCGGGTTGCCGAAGGCCTTCTCGATGATCACGTTCTTGCCGGCGGGGCCGAGCGTGACCTTGACCACCTTGACGAGCTTCTCGACGCCTGCGAGCGCCTTGCGCCGCGCGGCCTCACCGTACATCAGTTGCTTGGCCATCGCTCAGCCCTCCACCCGGGCGAGGATCTCGTTCTCGCGCAGGATCTTGTAGTCCTCGCCTTCGATCTGCACGTCGCTGCCGGCGTACTTGCCGAAGAGCACGACGTCGCCCTTCTTGACGTCGAGCTTCTGCCGCTTGCCGTCGTCCAGGCGCCGGCCTTCGCCGACTGCGGTCACCTTGCCGCGTTGCGGCTTCTCCTTGGCGGTGTCGGGGAGCACGATGCCACCAGAGCTGACTTCCTCGGCGTCGAGGACCTTCAGAACGATGCGGTCATCCAGGGGTCGAATGTTCACCATGGTCGGTTTCTGCGGATTGGGGTTCTTGGAATGCGTTGGTCGTGACATGGGGTTCACATGCCCATGCCGCCATGGCCGTGGCCATGGTCGTGGGGTTCGCCGCCGCCCTCGTCATCCTTCTTGGGCGCGTTCGTGATCACGCAGTCGGTCGAGAGCAGCAGCGTGGCGACCGAGATCGCGTTCTGCAACGCCGTGCGCGTGACCTTGGCCGGGTCGACGATCCCGAACTCGTACATGTCGCCGTACTCCTGGGTCAGGGCATTGAAGCCGTGGCTCTGGCCCTTGCCGGCCAGCACGCGCCGCGCCACGACGCTGCCGTCGAGGCCCGCGTTCTGGGCGATCGTGCGCAGGGGCTTGTGGGCGGCGTGGCGCAGGATCTCGAAGCCGTAGCGCGCATCGCCTTCCGGCTTGTTCGACTCGAGCACCTGGCTGGCGCGCAGCAGGGCGACGCCGCCGCCCGGCAGGATGCCCTCGGCGATCGCGGCCCGGGTTGCGTGCATCGCGTCCTCGACCAGGGCCTTGCGCTCCTTCATCTCGGTCTCGGTCGCAGCGCCGACACGGACCTCGGCGATGCCGCCGGTCAGCTTGGCCAGGCGCTCCTGCAGCTTCTCCCGGTCGTAGTCCGAGGTCGTGACATCGACCTCTTTGCGGATCTGGGCACAGCGCGCCTTGATCTCGGCCGTCGTCCCCTTGCCTTCGACGATCGTCGTGTTGTCGGCATCGATGATCACCTTCTTGGCGACACCGAGCTGCTTCAGCGTGATCTTCTCGACGTCCATCCCGAGGTCCTTGAAGATCGCCGTGCCGCCGGTCAGGATCGCGATGTCCTGCAGCATGGCCTTGCGGCGGTCACCATAGCCCGGAGCCTTGACGGCGCAGACCTTGATCGTGCCGCGCAGCTTGTTGACGACCAGCGTCGCGAGCGCTTCGCCCTCGACCTCTTCGGCAATGATCAGCAGCGGCTTGTTGGCCTCCTTGAGCTTCTCGAGCAGCGGCAGCAGCTTGCGGACCGAGGCGAGCTTGTCCTCGTGCACCATCACGTAGCAGTCCTGCAATTCGCAGGTCATGCTGTCGGGATTGGTCACGAAGTGCGGCGAGAGGAAGCCGCGATCGAACTGCATGCCTTCGACGACCCGGATCTCGGTCGTGATCGACTTGCCTTCCTCGACCGTGATCACACCGTCCTGGCCGACCTTCTCCATGGCGTCGGCGATGATCTTGCCGATCTCGGGGTCGTTGTTGGCGGCGATGGTCGCCACCTCGGCGATCTGCTTCTGGTTGCTGCCCTTCACCGCCTTCGCGCTCTTGGCGAGCTCGTTGGCCAGCAGGCTGCCCGCCTGCTTGAGCCCGCGGATCAGCGCCGCGTGGTTGGCGCCCGCGGTCAGGTACTTCATGCCCTCCTCGAGGATCGAGTGGGCGAGCAGGGTCGCGGTCGTGGTGCCGTCGCCGGCGACGTCGCTGGTCTTGCTCGCCGCCTCCTTCACGAGCTTCGCGCCCATGTTCTCGTAGGCGTCCTCGAGTTCGATCTCCTCGGCGACCGACACGCCATCCTTGGTCACGGTCGGGCCGCCCCAACCCTTGTCGAGAACCGCATTGCGGCCGCGCGGGCCGAG
>CAZSKV010000193.1:0-1738 GCA_964607495.1 uncultured candidatus Brocadiaceae bacterium | reverse complement strand
CCAGGCCGAGCACGGCTGCGGTGCAGGATGTGAACCAGTCCAGGTACTTGAACGTCGCGAGCACGCCGAGGTCGAACACCAGCGAGACGAGGAGCCAGCGCCACCGCGCGCGCTTGTCGGCCGCCGCCGCGATCCGCCTGGCCGTGTGCCAGTCGACCACGGCCGTCGCGAGCAGCAGGAGCCCGGCCATGCCGACGCCGAGATCGATCGCGCCCGCGAAGTAGAACCAGAGGCTGCAGGCGAGCAGCCACGGGTTCCGCGCCCGGGGTGGCAGCACGAGATGGATCGCGAACGCGACCGTGACGAAGAGCGCGAAGCCGGGCGAGGTGAAGACCATGCCGAACCGGCCTCAGGGTCCGACGGCAGCGGACATCAGCCCTTGTGCGGTGAGTTGCCGTTGGTCGTGCTGGCCGAGGCCGCAGCGACCGGAGGCGTGACGGGCGCGGCCGCCGTGACCGCGGTTCCCGTGGCGGGAGTCTCGATCGGCGGGAGCACGATCATCGGCTCGCTCGCGACGTCGTCGCGCTGCAGGTAGGTGTAGCCCTCGAGCCCTTCCTCGTAGCGCTTGAGCAGCAGCGCCGACTCCTCCATCTGGATCTCGCCGCGCCGCAGCGCCGATTCGGCGGCGCCGCGCACCGCGCGGATCAGGTCCTGCTTGTTGTACTGCACGTAGCTCAGGACCTCGTTCACGCGGTCACCCTCGACGACGCGGTCGATCCGGTAGCCGTGCTCCTGGTCGAGCGCGACGTGGATCGCGGTCGTGTCACCGAAGAGGTTGTGCAGGTCGCCGAGGATCTCCTGGTAGGCGCCGACCAGGAACATGCCGAGGTAGTACGGCTTGCCTTCCTGCAGCGCGTGCAGCTCGAGGACGTTCTTCACGTCGCGCAGGTCGATGAACTGGTCCTTCTTCCCGTCCGAGTCGCAGGTCAGGTCGCAGAGGATCCCCTTGCGCGTCGGCCGTTCGTTGAGCCGGTGGATCGGCATGACCGGGAAGAGCTGCTTGACCGCCCAGTGGTCCGGCACCGACAGGAACACCGAGAAGTTGCAGTAGAAGGTGTCCGAGAGCGCGCGCTCGAGGTTCTCGAGCTCGTCCGGCACGTAGTCGAGTTCGTTGACCACGTTGAGGATCTTCACGCAGATGCCCCAGAACAGGTTCTCGACGAGGGCCCGGCCCTTGAGGTCGAGGAAGCCCAGGTTGAACAGGCTGGTCGCCTCCTCCTTGAGCTGCAGGGCGTCGTGGTAGCTCTCCTGGAAGTTCTTGCGCGTGACGTTCTTCCAGATCTCGTAGAGCGACTGGATCGCCTGCGAGTCGTGGTCGGCCGTCTCCGGCGGCGGCGTCGAGATCTGGATCTCGCTCGTGCCGAGCACGTTCACGACCAGGATCGAATGGTGCGCAGTCAGGGCGCGACCCGACTCCGAGACGATGTCGGGGTGCGGGATGTCGTGCTCGTCGCAGGCGGATTGCAGCGCGAACACGACGTCGTTCGCGTACTCCTGCAGCGAGTAGTTCGTCGAGGAATGGAACGAGGTCTTGCTGCCGTCGTAGTCGACCGCGAGGCCGCCGCCGACGTCTAGGAACTTCAAGCCGGCGCCGAGCTGGTAGAGCTCGACGAACACGCGCGTGCTCTCGCGCAGCGCGTCCTTGATCGCGCGGATGGCCGTGATCTGGCTGCCGATGTGGAAGTGCAGCAGCTCGAGGCACGACAGCATGTCGACTTCCTTGAGCCGGGCGATGACC
>CAZSKV010000192.1:0-5216 GCA_964607495.1 uncultured candidatus Brocadiaceae bacterium | reverse complement strand
GCTGCTCTCGGGCGGCGGCGACCCGGTCGTGGAGTGGACGGCGCAGGACGAGATCGCGGTCGCGGGAGACGGTGAGAACCCCGAGAACATGGAGGCTCGCAACGCGGGCAGCCTCGAGCGTTCGGCCCTCCCGGACCAGCCGAAGGCAACGGACCCGGCAGACGCCGACCCGCGCCCCCCGCTCACGCTGCGTGGTCGCGTGGTCGACACCTACCAGCAACCGATCGCGGCGGCAAAGGTCACGCTCGAGCTCGGCGGGCGCTTCGGCGGTGGCGGCCCCGGTGGGCGCGGCAACCGCCAGGACCGCCAGCAGGTGCGCAAGCCGGTGATCACCGGGAAGGACGGGCGCTTCGAGTTCCGTGGCCGCGGGTTCGACAACCTGAACGTCACCCTGCTCGTCACCCATGCGGGCCACGCCGCCACGTTCTTCGACAAGGAGTTCGACAAGGCCGGCGGCGACCTCGACGTCGGCGACGTCACGGTCGGCGTCGGCGGCTCCCTGGTCGGAGCCGTGACGGACATCGACGGCAATGCGGTGCCGGGCGCGTACGCAAAGCTCCTGCCCTCCGGCAACAACCGCATCAACTGGTCGCGCGCGAACCGCGAGGAGCTGGTGCCGACGGTCCAGGTGGATGCGAACGGCATCTTCCGCGCCGCCAACCTGATGCCGGGCGAGTACCGCGTCGAGGGCGGAGCTCCGAAGAAGCTGCGGGCCACGAGCGAGAGCCTGATGATCAGCGAAGGCCAGCAGGAGGAGCTCGAGCCGCTGCGGCTCGGACCCGGGCACCTGTTGACCGGAATCGTGTTCGCGAGCACGAACCTCCCGGTGCCGGGAGCACAGGTGACGCTCTTCGGCGCTGGCCGCGGGTTCCGCGACTTCTCGGCGCAGACCAACAAGCAGGGCGAGTTCGCGATCGATCACCTCCCCTCGGATCCGGTCTCGATGCGCGTCGAGGCCAAGGGTTACGTGACCTACACGCAGGACGGCATCCAGCCGGCGGTCGGCGCGCCGATCACGGTCCGCCTGCAGGACGGGTTGAAGATCACCGGCGTGGTCCGCGACGCCGCGACGGCGCAGCTCGTCACGCGCTACGGCGCACGGCTGCAGCGGGTCGGTGGATCGCAGGGCCCCATGGGCTTCGACATGGAGCGCGTGCGCGGCGAGTTGGAAGGGATGCGCGAGCGCATGCGCGCTGGCGGCGAGGCCGTGCCTCCCGAGCTGGCGATCGAGATGCGCACGCGCATGGAGGAGGTCAACCGGCAGGGGCGCGGCCAGGGTGGCGGTCGCGGCCAGGGCGGCGGCCGGGACCAGGGTGCCGAGGGTGATCGCGGCGGACGCCGCGGCGGCCGTGGCATGGGCGGGGCCGCCGGGCTGAATCTGCCCGGCGACACTGGTGACGTGGTCGATCGGCCGGGTGGCACCTTCGCGTTCACCGGGCTCGACGAGGGCACCTATGTGATCGACATCGGGTCGCCGAACCACCAGAAGGTGCGCAGCCAGGCCGTGACCGTGAAGGTCGGTCAGCCGCCCCCGCATCTGGACCTGGCGCTGGTGCGTGGCTTCCACGTCTCCGGCATCACCGTGTCCTCGGGTGACAACCGTCCGCTCGCGAACGCGCGCGTCGAATTGCTGCTCGTGACCGAAGCGCCGGCGAACCAGCCGCAGTCGCAGCCGGGCAACGGCCGCGGTGCTGGCCTGCGGCAGCTCTTCGGGGGCGGTGGTCCGGGCGGCATCCCGGTCCTCTCGGTGGAGACCGACAGCGCCGGGAAGTTCACGCTCCGGCATGCGCCGCAGGGCCGGTATCTGCTCGCGGCGCGCGCGGATGGGCACGCCCGCAAGGTCAGCGACGAGTTCGTGCTCGAGGCCGACATCGACGGCGCGCGTCTCGTGCTCGGCGAACTCGCCGTCCTGCACGGCAAGCTGATCGGCGCCCCGCGCGGCAAGGAAGCGAACGTGCGCGTCCTCGTGTTCGCCGGCATGGGCAACATGCGCAACGAGAAGGCCAACGAGGACGGCACCTACGAGATCAAGGACCTGCAGCCGGGCAACTACTTCGTGCGGGCCTTCCTCGGCGACATGGCTTCGTTCATGCGCCAGGAGATGGGACAGCTGTTCCGGGAGAGCCCGGACACGATGCGCTTCGACGTCACGCTGAAGGAGAGCGAGCGCAAGGAGTTCCACGTCAAGGTCTCGGTACACCCGGTGGGCGAACTCGCGGGCATCGTGCTCAAGAACGGCCTGCCGGCGAAGGGCTTCCGTGTGTCCCTGCAGCTCCAGACCGAGAACCAGGGCGCGGAGAACACCCCGCAGCGCGGCGGACGCGGTGGCGGTGGCGGTGGTCCCTTCGGCGCGGGCGGACCCGGCCGCGGCGGCCGTTTCGGAGGCGGCGGCGTCGCCCCGGTCGTGTCGGATGCGCGCGGTGAGTTCCACTTCGCAAACGTCCCCGTGGGCAACTACCTGCTGCGCGTGCAGGCGAACGGCAGCAACCAGGACCTGCACCGCGAGCAGGTGCTGGTGAGTGCCGAGCAGACTTCGCGCGTGTCGGTGTCGTTCCTGACCGGGTCGCTGCAGGGGCGTATCACGGCAGAGGACCTGAAGCCCGCCCAGCTCAGTGGCGACATCACGCTCTATGCCGGCGTCAAGGCGGTGCCGGAGAACCCTGGGGAGTTCGGCCGCGCGAACACGGTGCACCGCCTGCAGGTGCGCAGCGGCGCCTTCAGCAGCCCCGAACTCAACGCGGGCGACTACCTGATGGTGGTCAACATCCGCGGCCGTGAACCGGTCCAACAGCAGGTCTCGATCGGCAGCGGCAGCGCGACCACGCTCGAGGTCAAGGCCGGGGGCAAGCGCACATCACCCGGTGGCAACGCCAACCGGCAGAACAACAACGCGGCACCCCAGCGCCGAGGTTGAGCGCGGCGTAGGATTCTGCGCCCCTTGACCGCCCACCTTCGCTGGTTCGGTGCGGTGGCCCTGACCGCGGTCGTGGCCGCCGGCGCCACGGTAGCCGTCTTTGCCGGCCTGCTGGCCCGTGCCAAGCCGGAACTCCGGCTCGCCGACCAGGCGCCCCCGGTGACCAGGCCGACGTTCCCGGCGTTGTCCACGCCGCCGCCGATCGGGCCGCTGCGCCAACCGCGGATCGCTGCCGAGGCGGACCTCCGGCGCTCGGATCGCGAGATCAGCCGCGCCACGGGTTCCTTGCGCGTGCGCGTCACGATCCAGGGCGTGGCGGCGCCAGGCCTGGGGCTCGCCGTCTTCGATGGCACGAGTGGCGCCCGGATCGCGTGGCGACCGGCACCACCCGCACCCGGACCGTGGGAGGAGAGTCTGGTCGAGGTTCCCTCCGGACTCCACGTCGTCACGTTGAGCCATTCGGGGGCGGCGGCGCGCGACGGCTACCTGCTGCGATCCGAGGTCGAGGTGCAGGCCGGCACGACCGCAGAGCTGCTGTTACAGCCCGAGATCTGCGAGGTGCTCGTGGAGTCGGCGCAGGCGCTCGAACCCTATCAGCACCTGCACTTGCAGCGGCTCGACGCGCCCGGCTGGCGGCACGTGCAACGTGCCGCGGACGCCGCGGACGACACTGCCTCGCGACCGGCGACCACGAGCCAGGGGCTGCGGCGCTCGCTCGGATTGCTGGGCGCCGGGCGCTATCGCCTCATTGTGGTCGACACGGATCGCGTCATCGAGTTCGCGGTGCCGCAGACCAGGCTCGTCCGGCTGCCCTGACTACGACGGTTCCGGAGCCAGCGGTACGAGCCGGCCACTCTGCACCCGGTACAGGTGCGGTGACACCGGATGCGCCGCGTCCGCGTTCTGCTGGTTCGTGAGCTGCATCAGCTGCGCCAGGGCTGGCGCCGTGCCGTTGCCGATCCACAGCGTGTCACGCTCGGGCACGGCCACGCACAGCCCCTCGGCCTGGTCCGGGTCGAGCAGCAGCAGCCTGGTCGCGTCGTAACCATCGCCAGTCCGCACGACGATCGGCTCGGCATCGGTCGGCAGCGGCAACTCGCCGTGCGCCTGCCGCTGCAGGTTGTTCGTCGCGAGATGGAACAGATCCTCCTCGCGCCGGCCCCACTGCCGCAAGTGCGCCTGGCTGACGAACACCATGCTCCAGGGGTCGTCGATCACGTAGCAGATCGCGAGGTCGTCGCAGAACCGCCGATGCACGAGCGCTGCCTCCCCGAACACCTGACCCTGGGCCCGCACCCACTCGGTCGCCCGCAGCTGTGGCAGGAGGCGCAGCGCCACGTCTTCGAATGCGTGGTCCGCGGGCGACTCGATCGCGCCGTGCTCGATCTCCTGCAGTACCTGGTCGACGAGGCGCGGGAGCGCCTCGGGGAAGGCCTGCCAATGCCTGTAGAGATGCTGCAGCGGCAGCGGCGTCTCCTGGCCGTGCAGCGTCAGCACCAGCGTGAACCGGCCCGCGACCATCCCCACGACTCCGACCTGCGGATGCCGGGTCGCGAGGTCGGCCTCGAGAGCGCGCAGGAACTCGGCGACATCGGCCGGGATGGTCACCGGACGGAGCCGCGAGCGGACGAGATGGAACCCCCAGGCCGCGAGGGCCGAGGCACCGCACCAGGCGCCGAGCAGCCAGAGTTCCATGGCAGGCTTATCGGCAAGCACACGGCACGATCCCGACCCGATCCGCGCCACGGCAGGCGCGGAGGCGCACGATCGGCCCAGGAGGCTTGCTTGACGCGGCCGGCTACGCTCGATTCCACGCGCCATGACCGACCGGCTCTACGTGGGCAACCTGCCGTACATGTTCACGGAGTCCGATCTCGAACAGCTCTTCGCCCGCCATGGCACGGTGCTCTCGATCGAGGTGATCGTCGATCGTGAGACCGGCAGGTCGCGCGGCTACGCGTTCGTGGACCTTGCCGGCGAAGGGGCAGCGCAGGCCGCGATCCTCGCGCTCGACGGGAAGGAGGTGGGCGGCAGGATGCTCGCGGTCCGGGAGGCCAAGCCGCCGCCGGGTCCGCCGCCGCGGCGTCGCTACTGAAGCTCAGCGCTCGGCGAGCTTGACGACGTTGGACACCGGGGCCGGGAACAGGAACCCGCTGGCCGTTGGCCGCCCGATCAGCACCTGCAGGAACACCGCTGGCCCGCCGCCCCCGGGGTAGATCGGGCGCAGCGACCAGTACCCGGCGGGGTCGGAGACACCGCCGGCCAGGAAGAGCGGGCCCGCGGCGCCGCCGATGTCCATCTC
>CAZSKV010000191.1:0-4109 GCA_964607495.1 uncultured candidatus Brocadiaceae bacterium | reverse complement strand
GAGGCCGAGCGGCTCTGCGACCGCGTGGCGATCATGGACCATGGCAAGGTGCTCGCGCTCGACACGGTCGACCGCCTGATCGAGGCCCACGGCGGCACGGCGGTCGTCGAGGCCCGCGGCGGCGGCGAGATCGTCCGCGTCGAGACCAAGAAGCCGCTCGAGGAGGTCGCCCGCCTCGCGAACACCGGCAAGGTCTTCGACTCGATCGAACTCAAGCGGCCTGATCTCGAATCGGTGTTCCTCGCCCTCACCGGCCGGAGGCTCCGCGACGCATGAATCCGATCCTCGCACTCGCCGCCAAGGACCTGCGCATCCTGCTGCGCGACAAGATGGCCGCGTTCTTCGTGATCGGCTTTCCGATCCTCTACGGCGCGTTCTTCGGGATGGTGATGGGAGGCCAGGGCGGCGGCGCGAAGGCATTGAAGGTCGCGGTGGCCGATGCCGACCAGTCCGCGGCGAGCCAGGCGTTCCTGCGGCACCTGGGCGAATCCGCCGCGATCGAGACCGAGGTCCTGGCCCGCGACCTGGCGCTCGATCTCGTGCGCCGCGGCAAGAAGACCGCGTTCGTCGCCGTGCCGAAGGGCTTCGGCGAGCACTCGTTCTTCTCCGGCAGGATGCCCTCGCTCGAGCTCGCGATCGACCCGGCGCGCAAGGCCGAGGCCGGCATGCTCGAGGGACTGTTGCACCAGGCGGTCTTCGCCGACGTCGGGCGCCAGTTCACGGATCCCAAGGCGATGCAGGAGCAGCTCGGGCGCGCCAAGCGCAGCGTCCAGGAGGCCAGCGAGCTCAGCGGCGCGCAGAAGGCGTTGTTCACGGCCTTCTTCGCCGCGCTCGACTCGTTCAGCTCCGGGATGGCGTCCGCGAAGCTCCCCGGCGCATCGCCCTTCGGCGGGCTCGAGCTGGTGACGATCCCGGTCCTCCGCGACGCGAGCAACCCCGCGACCGCCTACGAGGTGTCCTTCCCCTCGTCGATCTCGTGGGCGCTGCTGAGCTGCCTGTTCGCGTTCGCGATCTCGATCGTCAAGGAGCGCACGGGTGGCACGTTCCTGCGGCTCGTGGTGTCGCCGCTCTCCTCGCGGCAGGTCCTGGCCGGCAAGGGGCTCGCGTGCTTCGCGACCTGCTTCGTCGTCGTCGCGCTGCTGCTCGGCATCGCGGCGCTGGTCTTCGGGGTGCGCATCAGCGCGCCCCTGAAACTGCTCTGCGCGCTCTGTGCGAACGGCGTCTGCTTCACCGGGCTGATGATGCTGTTCGCCAACCTCGGCAAGAGCGAAGAGGCGGTGTCCGGAGCCGGTTGGGCGATCATGACCGTGATGGCGATGGTCGGCGGCGGCATGATCCCGCTGATCGCGATGCCGCCGTTCATGCTCGCGATCTCCGACTACTCACCGGTCAAGTGGAGCATCCTCGCGCTCGAAGGCGCGATCTGGCGTCAGTTCTCCTGGGGCGAACTCGCGTGGCCCTGCGGCGTCCTCGCGGCGATCGGCGTCGTCGGCTTCGCGATCGGCGCGCGGCTGCTGCAGCGCAGCCGTTGACAGTCGCAGACTGAAACCCGTGCCATGGCGGCTTCGGGGGCGCCTGTCGCGCGGCGCTGCACGAGCGCTGCGGGCGCGCCGATCCCCGAGGCATGCGAGTTCCTGCCGCCGCGTTGCTGCTCTCGATCGCCCTGGCTGCCCAGGATCATCCGGCCGCGTTCCGCGATTTCGCGCTGAACAACCGCACGCCCGAGGGATCCCGCGTGCTGCAGGCACGCATCTATTATCCGGGCCTGGCTGCGGGCCAGGACGCGGCCCTGCGCCCGCAGGCCGGTGGCTATCCGGTCTATCTCTTCCTGCACGGGATGGGCAGCTACGGCTCGGCCTACAAGCAGGTGGCCGAACCGCTGACCCGGGCCGGCTACGTGGTCGTGCTGGCCGACACCGCGCTGACGGACGGCGCGCTCCAGTACAAGGACTCGATCGCGACGCTGCCCTCGCTCGCGGCCGAGAACCAGGATCCTCAGAGCTTCTTCCATGGCGCCCTCGACCTGACGCGCGCCGGGATCGGCGGCTACTCGATGGGCGGCATGACCGCGCTGCGCGTGTTGTCGACCAACTGCGGCTACCGGGTCGGCTTCGGCCATGCGGCCGTGGCCGGGCGCTACTACGGCCCGCTCGAGGGCGTGAACTGCCGCCAGCCCTTCGCGCTCGTGCACGGACTGGGTGACACGCTCGAACCGATCGAGGGCGCCTACGCCTGGTGGCAGAGCGGCACGAACGCGACCGGCCAGCGCGTGCTCTACGTGATGAACCAGGAGTGCAACCACATCAACGTCGCGTCGGTGCCGGCCCTGCCCGACCTGCCGATCTTCGAGCGCACGATGCGGGTCTGCCGTGGCTTCCTCGACGCACACCTCAAGGGCGACGCGACCGGCCTCGCGGAGGTCCTCGGCGCGCCGGCGCGCACCGAGCCGCGCCTGGTCGCGATCGCGGCCGGCGTCGAGCGCCCGGCCCTGCTCGTCGAGCGCTCCGGCCGCGCCGCGCGCATCACGGGCATCGCCGAACCCGGACCGCTGTTCCTGACCGCCTCGCTGGCCCGCGCCCGCGTGCCGACCCCGTTCGGCGAGTTCCTGCTCGACCCCGCGTTCCTGATCCCCCTGGGCACGCCGATCGTCGATGCCGGACGCGCGGTCTTTCTCGAACTGACCCTCCCCGAGATCCAGGGACTCGTCGGTTTCCCCTTGCCAATCCAGGCGCTCGGGTTGTCGAGCGCAGGGGCACCCCGGTTCACCGAGGCGCCGGCCCTGGTGTTCTAGGCGCGAGGCACCAGCCAGGCCAACGCACCGGCACAAACCCGATCCGAGTAGGCGGACGGTCGCGTATAGAAGGCGAATCGCGGCGGCAAGCCGGGTCCACCACTCCGGCCCGACCGCGCTTCACCTTGGACTCGCACCGATGATCCGATCCCTGCTCGTCGTCCTGGCGTCCACCGCGGCCCTCGCCGCCCAGACCCTGCCCGTCGGTTTCCGGGACTTCCCGCTGCGCAATCGCACGAGCAGCGGCACGCCGACGCTGCAGGCGCGGATCTACTACCCGGCCCAGTCGTCCGGCCAGAACGCGCCGGTGCGCCAGCAGCCAGGCGGCTACCCGGTCTACGTGTTCTGCCACGGCAACGGCCACCCGGGCAACCTCTACATCAGCCACGGGACGCTGCTCGCGGAGAACGGCTTCGTCTGCGTGCTGATCGACACCGCGCTCGCGGACAGCGACCTGCTCTATCGCGACGCGGTTGCGCACTGGGTGTCGCTCGGCGCCGAGAGCAAGGACCCGCAGAGCGTGTTCTTCGGCGCGTTCGACCTGCAGCGCGCGGCGGTCGGCGGCTACTCGATGGGCGGCATCTCGGCAATGCGTGCGCTCGCGAGCGATTGCGGTTACCGCGCCGGCTTCGCGCACGCGCCCTCGGGCGGCAGCTGGTTCGGCCCCGGCGAGTTCACGAAGAACAAGCACCCGTTCGCGATCGCGCACGGCACGGGCGACACGTTGATCCCGTGGCAGGACGCGTTCCAGTACTGGCAGAACAGCAAGGTCTACGGCGGCGAGAAGGTCTTCTACCTGCTGAACCAGGAGGCCAACCACGTCAACGTGGCGTCGGTGCCGACGCTCAAGGACCAGCCGATCTTCGATCGCGTGATGCGCGTGTTCCTCGGCTTCCTGACCGTGCACCTGAAAGGCGACGCGCGCGGCCAGGACGAGGTCGTCGGCGCCGCGGCGCGTGCCGAGCCGCGCCTGGTCGCGATCCACGCCGAGCACGAACAGCCCGAGTTCTGGGTCGAGCAGAACGGGCGCGACGCGAGCCTGCGCTTCTCCGCCCAACCCGGCGGGCTCCTGCTGCTCGCCTCGCTGCAGACCAGCTGGCATGCGACCGCGTTCGGCGGCCTCCTGCTCGATCCGGGTTCGCTGCGGCTGGTCTGGTCCACCGAGGTGGGCCAGGACGGCTTCGCACGCCTCGATCTCGCGGTGCCCGAGCTGGCCGGACTCGAGAACTGGCGGTTGCCGCTGCAGGCGCTCGCGGTGAACCGCGATCGGGACGCGCGGCTGACGGGACTCGGCTTCGTGACGTTCTGAACCGCCGAG
>CAZSKV010000190.1:0-1703 GCA_964607495.1 uncultured candidatus Brocadiaceae bacterium | reverse complement strand
ACGCGTGACTCGCGCAAGGTCGAGCGCAAGAAGTACGGCCTGCGCAAGGCGCGGCGCGCGACGCAGTTCTCGAAGCGCTGATCGCTGCGGCGGACGCGTTGCCGCCGGATCGGCTGCGCCCCGCCGGGCTCGTGGCTGGTGTTTCGTGCCTGTGCGCGTACCCTGCGCCCCGAGCCGGAAGCCCTGTCGCTTGCGGATTCCAGCCATGGCTGGCCACTCACACGCTGCGAACATCATGTATCGGAAGGCCGCGGTCGACCGCAAACGGTCGAAGGCCTTCTCCAAGCTCACGCGCATGCTGACGGTCGCCGCCCGGCTGGGCGGCGGGGATCCGGCCGCCAACCCGCGGCTGCGTCTCGCGATCGAGAAGGCGCGGGTCGTGTCGATGACGAAGGACACGATCGAGCGCGCGATCCAGAAGGGCACCGGCGCCAGCGATGGCGCCGGCTACGAGGAGCTGACCTACGAGGGCTATGGTCCGGGCGGGGTGGCCGTGATCCTCGAGCTCCTGACCGACAACAAGCACCGCACGGCGCCGGAGATCCGCAACGTGTTCGACCGTTGGGGCGGCAATCTCGGGGCCACGGGGTCCGTGTCCTGGATCTTCGATCGCGTGGCGACGTTCCTGGTCGCTGGCGGAACCGGCGTCGACGAGACCAGCCTCATGGAGATCGCACTGGCAGCAGGTGCCGAGGACCTGGTCGTGGCCGCGGGCGGGTTCGAGATCCGGGCCGCGGCGGCGGCCTTCCTCGAGGTCAAGCAACGGTTGGAGGCCAGTGGCGTCCAGGTGCTCGCGGCCGAGGTCGGCCAGCTCGCGAAGAACCGGCTCGTGGTCGGCGATCCCGCGCTGGCGCAACAGGTGGTCGGCCTGCTCGACGAGCTCGAGGACCACGACGACGTGCAGCACGTCTACTCGAACGCCGAATTGCCAGCCGAGGGAATCCAACGCGTGGGTGCTACGTGACTCGAGAAGCCGCAGCCGCGGGTCGTGTGTGGTTCGTGGGCGACGCGCCGCAGCTGCGTCAGCAGCTGGAGCAGATCCTGGGCCGGCCGGTCGCCGAGGGCTTGCCCGCCGCCGGCCAGCCTGCCGCCGCGGACACCGTGTTCGTGCAGGTCGGCGCACCGCGGGCCCTGGCCACGCGACGGGGTGCGAACGCGTTCTCCTTGTGCCGGTCGCTGAAGCAGCAGCCTGGGATCCGGGTGATCCTGCTCGCGGCCGAGGACGATCCCTATGCGGCGGAGATCGCGCGATTCTGTCTGGCCGACACCTGTCTGCCGGTCGGCGCCGCCGGGTTGTCTGGCACTGCGGCGACGCAACTCGAGCAGCTCGGCGGCGTGCGTGCCCGGGTTTCGGTGGACGAGATGCTCGCCAGCTACGAGAAGAAGATCGCGGCCAACACCACCCTGCAGCAGGCCGGGCTCGAGCGGATGCTCGGAGGGACCCGCGAGGAGTCGCTGCTCGCCCTGCTGACCGACGAGGAGACCGGTCTCTACGATGGGCCGTACGCGAGCCTCAAGCTCGACGAGGAGTTCAAGCGGGCGCTGCGGTTCCATCAACCGCTGTCGCTGCTCCTGCTGGACATCGGGTGTGCACCCGCGGTGCTGCACGACGACCCGGCCAGGCGCCGGCTGATGCTGGCCGAGGTCGCCGCGGTGTTCCTCAACGAATGCCGCGACATCGACCTGCTCGCCCGGTTCACGCC
>CAZSKV010000189.1:0-7484 GCA_964607495.1 uncultured candidatus Brocadiaceae bacterium | reverse complement strand
CGGCCGCGGCCGCCGCCGCGGCACCGCCTGCTGCCACTCCTGCCGCTCCTGCCGGCGCAGGCGGCGCAGCCGCTGCGCCGCGAACGGAGCCATCCGAGCGGGTGCGGCGACTCGCGGAAAGGTTTGACGGCAAGATCGTGGAAGTGAACGATCGCCCCCCCAACTGAACCCAGGGCAAGCCAACCCAAGGCAATACGAGGGTCAGCGGATTCGGCGACATGGGCTCCCTGCTGAAGCAGGCCCAGCAGATGCAGAAGCGGATGCAGGAGATGGAGCGCGAGCTCGGTGAGCGCATCGTCGAAGGCACCGCCGGCGGCGGCATGGTCAAGGTCTACGTCAACGGCCTGCAGGACGTGCAGGCCGTGAAGATCAACCCGGCGGCCGTCGATCCCGAGGACGTCGAAGCCCTCGAGGACCTGGTCACTGCCGCGCTGCGCCAGGCGCTGGCGGCGGCGAAGGATCTACACAAGAAGGAGATGGGGAAGGTCACGGGCGGGCTCAACCTGCCCGGCATGGGCTTTTGAGCCGGCCCGGCAGCGTCGATCGCCTGATTGCCAGCCTCGCGCGGCTGCCCGGGGTCGGGCCGAAGACCTCCGAACGCCTTGCCTACCACCTGCTCAGCGTGCCGCTGGCGGAGGCTGCGGAACTCGCCGAGGCGCTGCTCGCGGCGCGCCGTGCGACGCGGGTCTGCGCGCAGTGCTTCAACCTCGACGAGACCGAGCCCTGCCGGATCTGCGCCGACCCGGCGCGTGACCACGCCCGCGTGCTGGTGGTCGAGGACGCGCGCGACGTAGCCAGCTTCGAGGACGCCGGCTGGCGGGGGCTCTACCACGTGCTGCAGGGCCGCGTCTCGCAGCTCGAGGGCACGGCCCTTGCGGACCTGACGAGCACCGCGTTGGTCGCGCGGGCGCGCGCTGGCGGGATCCAGGAGGTCTGCCTGGCGCTGAATCCGGATCTGGAGGGTGAGGGCACTGCGCAACTCGTCGCCGAGCTGCTGCGCGGCCAGGCGGTCGCGGTGACGCGCATCGCGCGCGGCATCCCGGCCGGCGCCTCGATCACCCAGGTCGGCAAGTCGATCCTGGCGGATGCCGTGGCTGGCCGCCGGCCGCTCTGAGGTCCGCCGCACCGTGCTCGCACCGCTGCCGATCGATCCCTGCCTGCCCGACCTCGTGCGCGCCATCCGTGCGCACGGCATCCTGGTGCTCGAAGCCCCGCCGGGGACCGGCAAGACCACCCGTGTGCCGCCGGCACTGCTCGACGCGGGCGTGCCCGGCGAGATCGTCGTGCTCGAGCCGCGCCGGCTCGCGGCGCGCGGGGCCGCGCGGCGGGTCGCGTGCGAGCGCGGCGGTGAACTCGGTCAGGAGGTCGGCTACCAGGTCCGGCACGACCGCCGCGTGTCGCGCGCGACCCGCATCCGCTACGTGACCGAGGGCATCCTCGTGCGGCAGCTGCTCGACGATCCGGCCCTGCCCGGGGTCGGCTGCGTGCTCCTCGACGAGTTCCACGAACGGCACCTCGAGTCGGACCTGGCGTTGTCGATGCTGCAGGAAGTGCGCGAGACCTTGCGCCCAGACCTGCTGCTCGGCGTGATGTCGGCCACGCTCGATCCGGAACCCCTGCTGCGGTTCCTGCCGGGAGCCGCGCACCGGTCGGTGGCCTCCGCGCTGCATCCGGTCGCGGTCGTGCATCTCGAGAAACCGGAGCGGCGGGAACTCGCGCGCGCGACCGCGCGGGCGGTCCGTCGCGCCCTGACCGAGACCGCGGGCGACGTGCTCGTGTTCCTGCCCGGGGCCGGCGAGATCGCCGCCGTGGCCGCGGAGCTGGCGCAGGCCGCTGGCAGCGAGGACCTGCTGGTCCTGCCGCTGCACGGGAACCTGCCCGCCGACGAACAGGATCGGGCCGTCGCGCCGCAGCCGCAGCGCAAGGTCGTGCTCGCGACGAACGTCGCCGAGAGCTCCCTGACCATCGAGGGCGTGACGGCCGTGGTCGACACCGGACTCGCCCGCGTGCTGCGCCACGATCCGGGCCGTGGTCTCGACGAACTGCGGCTCGAGGGCATCAGCCGGGCCTCTGCCGAACAGCGGCGCGGCCGCGCCGGCCGCACCGGACCGGGCGTCTGCTACCGGCTGTGGAGCAAGGCGGAGGAGCGGGCCTTCCCCGAACGCGACCTGCCCGAAGTCCGGCGCATCGACCTCGCGGGGCCGGTGCTCGAGGTGCGGGCGTTCGCCGGGCGCGATCCTCGCGAGTTCGCGTGGTTCGAGATGCCGGAACCGGCGGCGCTCGAGCGCGCCGATGCGCTGCTGGTCCTGCTCGGTGCGCTCGACGCGGTGACCCACCGGCCGACCGCGGTCGGCAGGCAGATGTTGCGCCACCCGCTGCACCCGCGCCTTGCGCGGATGCTCGTGGCCGGGGCCGAGGCCGCGTGCCGGTTCGAGGCCGCGGAGCTCGCCGCGCTGCTCGCGGAACGCGACTTCCTGCCCCGGGCGCCACGTGACGACGCGCATGCAGATCTGCGTGCGGCCCAGGAGGCGCACGATCCGCTGGCGCGCGTGGCGTTGCTGCGCGAACTCGAGACCCGCGGGTTCGCGGCCCCGGTCTGCCGGGCGCACGGAGCCGACCGCGAGGCGGCGCGTGCGGTCGCGCGCGCCCGCGACCAGCTCGCTGCCGGGGCTCTGCCGCGCGCCGATCTCGCCCCCGAGGTGCTGCGGCGGCTGCTGCTCTGCGGCTTCCCGGACCGGGTCGTGCAGCGCACGCAGCGTGGAGGCCGCGAAGCGCTGATGGTGGGGGGGCGCGGCATGCTCTTGCCGGAACCCCTCGCGCATGGTGACGAGGCCCTGTTCGTCGCCCTCGAGGCCCGCGAGGCCGGCGGCCGTGAGCGGGCGCGCGCGGAGATCTCGCTCGCGTCCCCGATCCGGCGCGAATGGCTGGCCGAACTCGGGGTCGGCGCGGTTGCCGAGCACACGGTCCTCGGCTTCGAGCCGGAGCGCGGCCGGGTGCGGGCTGCGGTCGAGCTGCGGTTCGCGGACCTCGTGCTCAGCCGCGCCGAAGGCGTCGAACCCGATCCCGAACAGGCGCGGAGCCTGCTGGCCACGGAGCTCGCGCGTGACCCCTGGCGCTGGCTCGGCGAGCAGCGCGAGCTGAAGGAGCTGCTGGCGCGCGCGCGCTGGCTCGCAGAGCGCGCGCCGGAGCTGCGCGTGCCGGCGCTGGGAGAGGCCGAGGTCGCAGCCGCGGCCGCGAGCCTGCTGCAACCGCGGCAGGGGTTCGGCGAGCTGCGCACGGCCGATGTGGCCGGAGCGTTGCTCGCCTGGTTGCCGCACGCCGTCCGCCGCACGCTCGAGCGCGAGGCTCCGGAACGCATCGACCTGCCTTCGGGACGCAGCGCGCGGATCGAGTACGGCCCGCGCGGCCCCACGGTCGCGGCGCGCCTGCAGGAGTTCTTCGGACTCGCGGCGACGCCGCGACTCTCGGGGGGCCGAGTGCCCCTGACGATCGAGTTGCTGGCGCCGAACCACCGGCCGGTCCAGATCACGCAGGACCTGGCGAGCTTCTGGGCGAATGTCTATCCGCAGGTGCGCAACGAGCTGCGGCGGCGCTATCCGCGGCACAGCTGGCCGGACGATCCGATGCAGGCGCGGCCCGAAGCCAGGCCCAAGCCACGGCGCTGACCGGTTCGCGGCCTCAAGGGCTGCCCTGGGAGTGCCGAAAAGTGCCGCATCGTGGCCATGTCGAACGACCGGGACCAGGCGCTCGCCGCCCGGACCCGGCCGGCGCGAGGTTGCGAGACCGAGGCAGTGCACGACCGCCCCCGGGGCGGGCCATGCCGGCATCCATGAAACTCCAGACCAACCTGAGTTTGCGCCACGAGCAGCGCCTGCTGTTGCTGCCGAAGATGCTGCAGTCGATCGAGATCCTGCAGCTCGCGACCCAGGACCTGCTGCAACTGATCGATGCCGAGGTCGAGCAGAACGAGACGCTCGAGGCCAGTGCGCCTGCGGTCGAGCGGCCGACCGACCCGGCGGTGAAGGGCCGCGCGGAGCGCGAGGACGATCCCGACTGGCGCGCGCTGCGCGCGAATCCCGCAGCGCCCGAGGAGCGCGACCACAAGCTGGATCTGCTCGCGAACCTCGCGGCCGGCGCGGCGACGCTCGTGGATTCCGTCAAGGAGCAGCTGGCCTGGCTCGATCTGCCCGCCGGACTCGCGCAGTCGGTGCTCGCACTCGCCGAGCGGCTCGATGCCCGTGGCCTGCTGGTCGACGCCGACGAGGAACTGGCCGCGGTCGTGGCTTCGGACGCCCTGGTCGAAGCGATCCGGGTCCTGCAGTGCCTGGAACCGCGAGGCATCGGCGCCCGCGATCCGATCGGGGCGATGCTGCTGCAGGTCGACCCCGAGGACCCGGACTACCGGGACATCGCCGCCTTGCTGACCGTGCACCTCGAGGCGCTTGCGAAGAACCGCGTTCCCGCGGTGGCCAAGGCCCTCGGCCGCAGTGTCGAGGAGGTGCAGGCGCTCGTCGCCCGCATCCGGACGCTGAACCCGCATCCGGGGGCTGGTTTCGCGCGCGACGAAGCCGCCGGGATCCGCCCCGACATCGTCGCCCGCCTCGTCGACGGCAAGCTCGAGATCCTGGTCGAGGACCAGGACCTGCCCTCGCTCGGGATCAGCGAGCACTACGCGGCGCTCGCGCGCGAACGTGGGGTCGCGCGCGAGGTCAAACAGTACCTGCGGCAGAAGCTCGCGGCCGCGCGCGGCCTGATCTCGGCCGTCGAGCAGCGCCGGCGCACGCTGGGCCGCGTCGCGCGGGCCACGCTCGAGCGGCAGCGGGCATTCCTCGAACGGGGTCGCAGTGCGATCCAGCCGCTCAAGATGAGCGAGGTCGCCGAGGAGCTCGGACTGCACGTCTCGACGGTCAGCCGCGCGATCGCCGGCAAGCACGTCCAGACCGACCGCGGTGTGCTCGCGCTGCGTGAGTTCTTCGACGGCGGGGGCGTGGCCTGCCACGCCGCGCCGACCACCGGTCGCGCCGGCGTCAAACAACAGATCGCCGACCTGATCGCGGCGGAGGACCGGGCCCGGCCGCTCTCCGACGACGACATCGTCGATCGCCTGGCCGCGAGCGGCATCCGCGTCGCGCGCCGCACGGTCGCCAAGTACCGCAAGGACCTCGACATTCCGACATGCTGGCTCCGGAAGAGCCATGGCTGAACCATGACGAACCCAGACTACGACCCGCATTCCTATGGCATGGTGCGCCTCGACGCGCAGGCGGACCCGATCGAGGAGCCGGCCAGATCCGTGCGCAGCGACAAGACCGAGGCGCCCGAGGACCTGCTCTTCGCGGTGGACCCCCCGCTCACGGCGGTGACGCCGAAGACCGCGCCAGCTGGGAACCGAGCCCAGGGTCAGAGTGCCGAAGCGGATGGCTGGGAACCCCTGACGGAGGCTGCGCCCACGCTCGGGCAGAACTGGTCCCAGACGGTCGACGGGGTGCTCCCGGGGCTCGAGAACCCGAAGGCCTCCGGGCCCGCGCGCGGGCGCAAGGAAGGCAAGCAGCCCACGAAGTCCGGAGCGGCGCAGAACGCGAAGGAAACGCCCAAGATCGCCCCGGGCCAGCCGGCCGAAGCCGCCCGGTCTGCATCCGGGGCCCTGTCCGGGCCGACCGTGGCCGCGCGCCTGACGCAGGTTGGAGCCGTGGCCCCGGGGACCGCGTCCACCGGTGGCCGGGCGGCGGCCGCGCGCCTGTCCGAGATCGCCGCGAGCAGCCCGTGGGCACCGATCGCCAGGTCGCACCGCCAGCCGTCCCGGCAGCTCGTCCGGATGCTGCGCGGCGGCATGGCGGGCATCGTCGTGCCCGGTGGGCTGCTGGTCTGCGGCGTCGGTCTCGGCCTCTACGTGCTGCTCGCGCTCCAGGCCGTGCTGATGGCGGCGCTCGTGTTCGCCCTCGGCGTGATCGGCGCCGTGTTCTCGTTCGTGCTGATCCACCGCTGACAGGCAGTAGGCTCCTGCGCAGAGCATGCGCAGCTATCTGCTGACGATCGCCTACGACGGGGGTCCGTACTCGGGCTGGCAACGCCAGGATGGGTTCGACACTGTGCAACAACGCCTGGAGAACGCGTTCGCGGAGCTCACCGGCGCGCCGGTCCAGGTGCACGGCGCCGGGCGCACCGACACCGGCGTGCACGCGCTGCGCCAGACCGCGCACGTGCGGCTCGAACGAGCGTGGGTTCCGGACACCCTGCGCCGGGCGCTCAACGCCAGTCTCCCGCAGTCGATCGCGGTGCGGGGGGTGCGCGAGGTGCCGCCGACCTTCCACGCCCGCTTCTCGGCGATCGGCAAGCGATACCTCTACCGCTTCGTCGTGTCCGAGGTCAGGCCGGTGTTCGCGGGCGGCCGGGCGCACTGGATCCGCAAGCCACTCGCCGTGGACGCGATGCGCGCGGCCGCGCGCTGCCTCGTCGGCGAGCACGACTTAGCCGCGTTCGCGACCAATCCTGGATACCCGCGCCGGCGCGGCACCGTGCGGCGCGTCGACCACCTGCACCTGGCGCGGCGCCCGCACGGGCTCGATCTCGTGATCCAGGGCAACGGTTTCCTCTACAACATGGTGCGCACGATCGCCGGCACGTTGCGCGACGTGGGCACCCGGAGGATCCAGCCAGAGGCGGTGGCCGGCATCCTCGCGGCCAAGGACCGCCGGTTGGCCGGGATGAACTGCGAAGCCGCCGGTCTCTATCTCGTGCGGGTCCTGTATCCGCGCGAAGCGTTCGCTTGAACCCACGTGCCCGCACCGTACATAGGCTCGGACCACAAGAGCAGCAGATGACCCCAGAAGTTCCGATCGAAGTCAGAAGTCGCCATGAATCCGTTTCCGACCGCATCAAGGGCTATGCGGTCGAGAAGGCCAACAAGCTGCTGCGTTTCCACGACCGCATCTCCAGGATCCAGATCTGCTTCGACGCGGCCGCCGACAAGAAGAAGAGCCTCGAGATCATCGTGCACGTCGACAGCGGTCACGTGTTCGTGGCCAAGGAGGTCGGCGAGTACGCGAAGGAGACCGTCGACCTGCTCGTCGAGAAGATGGCGCGCCAGATCCGGAAGGACAAGGAGAAGCTCAAGTCGCACCACAAGCCGGATGCCGTCAAGGGTGGTGGCAGGCGCCGCGTGGCTGGCGCGGGCACCGAGCCGAGCTTCGACGACATCGTCGCGGCCGAACTGCGACCACGCCGGCGACGCTGAGTGGGCGCGATGCTCCCGCGGTCGGCTGTTCCTTGTGCGGTTGCGGGTCGACCGGCGCGGGGTAGTCTTTTCACTGCGGCTCGCCCGCTGCCCGCATGATCAAGGCCCTGATCGACTCTGCGCTGATCCTCGAAGCACTCGAGAGCACGACCAAGACCGATGCGCTCAACGAGATCCTGCAACGGGCCGCGGCCGCGGGACGACTGCAGAAGAAGGACGTTTCCGCGCTCAAGAAGCGTCTCGCCGAGCG
>CAZSKV010000188.1:0-2628 GCA_964607495.1 uncultured candidatus Brocadiaceae bacterium | reverse complement strand
AGGACGAGGACGAGGACGAGTGAGTCCCCTTCCGCAGTGCCAGGATGTCAGCCAGGTCGGGCAGACCTCCTGCCAGCATGACAGCAGCGCGACCTGGGACCTGATCGAGCTCGCCGTCTAACTCATCCCCGGGGAAAGGGTTGAGGTTTCCGCTGCCGGTGGCACAGACCTTGCTCCGCGCGGCGGCTTCCCGACCAGGATGCTACGGATCGAGCCGTGCCCTGGCCGAGATCGAGAGACATGACCCGACCGTTTTCGATTCTGCTCGTGGACGACGATGACCCGCTGCGGCGTTGCCTGGCCGAGGTCCTGGCAATGCGTGGCTGGCACGTGCACCACACAGGACAGGGGCAGGAGGCCATCGAGATGGCGCGCGCGCTGCCGGTCGACTTCTCGATCCTCGACCTCCACCTGCGCGGCATGACCGGAATCGACGTCCTGCGGCAGATCGCCCGTGAGGTGCGACCGCTGCCATCGATCATGATCTCGGGACAGGCGAGCCAGGAGGAGACCGCGGCCGCGCTCTCCGCCGGCGCGTTCTCGTTGCTGCGCAAGCCGTTCGAGCTGAAGGACTTCATGGCCACCGTGCAACTGCTGATCCAGCAGCGCTTCGGCGGCCAGCTCCCCCACTAACCCAACAACCATCCCCCCACAGAATCTGGAGTCGGTGACATGACCAAGACCAAGTCGACGACGATCGTGCCCTTGAGCGACCGAGTGCTCCTGCGGCGCCTCGAAGCTGGAGAGAAGACCAAAGGCGGCATCTATCTGCCCGATACGGCCAAGGAGAAGCCGCGCGAAGGCACGGTGGTCGCCGTGGGCCCGGGCAAGCTGCTCGAGAACGGCACCCGCGCGAGCCTGTCGGTCAAGGCCAAGGACCGCGTGCTCTTCTCTTCCTACGCCGGCACCGAGGTCAAGCTCGACGGTGAGGATTACATGATTCTGGGCGAGGACGAGATCCTGGCCGTCATCGAGTGAACGGAACCCGAGAGGAGACACCCCCATGACCGTCAAGAAGATCGCATACGACCAGGAAGCCCGCGAACGCATGCGCGACGGCGTGCGCAAGCTCGCCCGCGCCGTCAAGGTCACGCTCGGCCCCCGCGGCCGCAACGTCATCATCGAGAAGTCCTTCGGCAGCCCGCTCGTGATCAACGACGGCGTCACGGTCGCCAAGGAGATCGAGCTCGAAGGCAAGTACGAGAACATGGGCGCCCAGCTGGTGAAGGAAGTCGCCAGCAAGACCAACGACGTCGCCGGTGACGGCACCACGACGGCCACCGTGCTCGCCGAGGCCATCTTCGAGGAAGGCATCAAGAACGTGACCGCCGGTGCGAACCCGGTGGGGCTCAAGCGCGGCATCGAGAAGGCCGTCGCCGCGGTGATCGCCGACCTGAAGAAGCGCTCGATCCCGGTCAAGGACAAGCGCGCGAAGACGCAGGTCGCGACGATCGCCGGCAACAACGACACCGAGATCGGCAACCTGATCGCGGACGCGATGGAGCGCGTCGGCGAGAACGGCGTGATCACGGTCGAGGAGGGCAAGTCCCTCGGCACCGAGATCAAGTGGGTCGAGGGCATGCAGTTCGACAAGGGCTACCTGTCGCCGCACTTCGTGACCAACCCCGACAAGATGGAGTGCGTGCTCGAGAACGCGTGGATCCTCGTGCACGAGAAGAAGATCAGCTCGATCAAGGACATGCTGCCGCTGCTCGAGAAGATCGCGCAGTCCGGCCGGCCTCTGCTCGTGATCGCGGAAGAGGTCGAGGGCGAGGCCCTGGCCACGCTGGTCGTGAACAAGCTGCGCGGCGTGTTCAAGTGCTGCGCGGTCAAGGCCCCGGGCTTCGGGGATCGCCGCAAGGCGATGCTCGAGGACATCGCGGTGCTGGCCGGCGGCAAGGCGATCTTCGAGGATCTCGGCATCTCGCTCGAGAACCTGTCGACCTCGGATCTCGGCTCCGCCAAGAAGATCGTCGTCGGCAAGGACGAGTGCACGATCATCGAGGGCGCGGGCAAGACCAGCGACGTGCAGGGTCGGGTCGCCCAGATCAAGGCCGAGATCGACCGCACGACCAGCGACTACGACAAGGAGAAGCGGCAGGAGCGCCGCGCGAAGCTCGCCGGCGGCGTCGCCCAGGTCATGGTGGGTGGCGCCACCGAAGCCGAGGTCAAGGAGCGCAAGTCGCGCGTCGAGGACGCGCTGCATGCGACCAGGGCCGCGGTCGCCGAGGGCATCCTGCCCGGCGGTGGCGTCAGCCTCCTGCGCGCCGGCGCTGCGGTCGACGCGCTGAAGCTCGATGGTGACGAGCGCTTCGGCGCCGACATCGTGCGCCGCGCCCTCGAATCGCCGCTGCGCCAGATCGTCAAGAACGCCGGCGTCGACGGCTCGATCGTCGTGCAGAAGATCAAGGAGTCGAAGGATCCGAACTTCGGCTACAACGCCGCGACCGACGTCTACGAGGACCTGCTGAAGTCCGGCGTCGTCGATCCGTGCAAGGTCACCTGTGCAGCCCTGCAGAACGCGGCTTCGGTCGCGACGCTGCTGCTGACGACCGAGGCCCTGGTCTCGATCGTGCCCGAGAAGAAGGAGAAGGCCGGTGGGCCTCCGGGCGGCGACATGGGCGGCAT
>CAZSKV010000187.1:0-2540 GCA_964607495.1 uncultured candidatus Brocadiaceae bacterium | reverse complement strand
CTGCTCTGCGCGAGCCCGAGCAGATGCTGCTCGAGCGCCTCGGCACCCAGCTCCGGCGCGAAGTCGAATCGCAGCGTGCAGCCGCCGCCCTGCTCCTCGACATGGCCCGAGAGGTCCATCGGAGCGGGGCCCGACAGGCCTTTGTGCGTGAACAGGATCGGCCGCCGGCGCGTGCAGAGTGCGGCTCCGCCGCGGTCGAGCACCGTGAGCTCGACGCCCTCGAGTACGATGCCGGCGAGCTCGTGGACCCAGGGCAGGTCGAGCGCGAGCGGCGCGAGCGCCGGCACCGGAGGCACGAGCCCGTGCCCGAGCGCCGCCGCGAACCGGTAGCCGTCACCGGTCGCGCCCGTGCGGGGGTAGCTGAGCCCGCCGGTCGCGAGGATCACCGCGTCGGCCACGTACTCACCGCTTGCGCTGCCGACGAACCACCGGTCACCGCGGCGCGTGAGCGCGGTCACCGGGCTCGTGGTCACGAGCTGCACGCCGGCCTCCCGCGCGAGGCGCAGCAGCGCCGCGAGCACGTCCTTGGCCTGCTGCGAATCGGGGAAGATCTTGTCGAGATCCTCCTCGTGCAGTGGCACGCCGGCGGCGGTGATCTCCCGGCAGAGCGCGTCCGGCGGATAGGCGCGCAGTGCGTGGCGCAGGAAGCGGCCACGGCGCTCCCCGTACTGGCGCTCGAGATCCGCGCCCGTGAGCGTCGTGGTCAGGTTGCAGCGTCCGCCGCCGCTGATCAGGATCTTGAGCCCTGGCCGCGAGTTCTTCTCGAGCAGCACGACGCGCGCCCCCGCGCGCGCAGCGCAGATGGCAGCCATCAGCCCGGCCGCCCCCGCGCCCACGACGACGAGCGTCCGTGGGTGCGCGGCCGCCTGGGTCACTTCGCGGCCGAGATGGCGGCGGCGTGCGCCTCGGGATCCTTGATGATCGGAGCGTTCTGGTAGGGCTGCTTGCGCTGGGCAGCGTAGCCCTTGCCGAGCTTCTTGAGCTTGAAGCGACCGCGTGTCGGACCGCCGTTCTTGCGCCGGGATCTAGCCATGATTGCCTAGCTGCCTCTCACTTCTTCTTGACGGGTCCGGAGGCCGCGACCGGGGGGGTGTGCAGATGGATCTTCAGGGTCTTGGTCACGACCACGTAGCCGTTGCGATGGCCAGGAACCGCGCCGCGCAGGTAGAGCAGATTGCGCTCGGCGTCGACCCGCACGAGTTCGAGGTTGTGCACGGTCACCTGCTCGACGCCGTAGTGGCCGCTCATCTTCTTGCCTTTCGGCACGCCCTTGCTGATCGAGTAGGTGCGGCCGATGCCGCCGACCTTGCGGTGATGCTTGCTGTTGCCGTGCGACATCGGCTGGCGATGGAAGTTCCAGCGCTTGATCGTGCCGGTGAAGCCGCGGCCCTTGGTGATGCCGACGACGTCGACGCGTTTCACGTCCTTCAGCGAGTCGACCTTGACTTCGTCGCCCTGCTTGACCGCCGGCAGCGTCGCGCACCGGATCTCGCGCACGAAGATCTGCGGGGCGGCACCTGCCTTCGCGGCGTGGCCGGTCTCGGCCTTGGAGGCGCTCTTCGGCCGCTTCGCGTCGAAGCCGAGCTGTACCGCGTAGTAGCCGTCGGCGCGGCGCGGGCGGGCGAGCTTGCCCCCCTTCTTGCCGCGGTTCACCGTGGCGGTCCGATGCTCTTCGGGGAGCTCGGCCGTGTCCTTGACCTTGACCTGCAGGACCTTGCAGGGTCCGGCCTCGACCACAGTGACCGGGACCCAGGTCCCGTCGGCCTGGAAGTACTGGGTCATTCCTAGCTTCTTGCCGAGGATTCCGATCGTCATGGGATGCGTTCTGGAGGGGCGTGAGCCCGGGGAAAGGGCGCAAGTTTTTAGGGATCCGCCCGCGGGAAGGCAAGCGGCCCGAGCAAAAAGCCGTCCCGGCCCGGGTCTCGCGCTTCAGGTGTAGACGCGGGCCGCGAGGCAGAGCATCGCCAGCAGCAGCAAGGGCAGGGCGAGCGACCGGCCGGCAGAACCGAATGCGGGCAACGGGCGGTCGGGTCCGGCACGACAGGGGCGCAGATCCGACTCTTCGGCGCCGGCGACCAGTCCGGCCGGGACCACGGCCGGTGACGTCGCGCCGTAGCAGGCGGCGAACGCCCGCCGCAGGAGCTGCGGGAACGCCGGCAGGAAGCCCAGATTGCTGTCGCTCAGGCGGAACGCGAAGTGCACCGCACCGGTCCCGGGCCCGGGCCCGGGACCGGCGACGAACACCGCGAGCGGCCCGCGGTCGCTGGCGATCAGGATCTCGCCCGGCGGCACTTCCCCGAGCAGCGCGCTCGCGACCCGCAAGTCCGAGAGGTCGAGCCCCACCGTCAACGGGCTGGTCCGGCTCCAGGCACTGACCACGAGGTCCCTGCCGATCCGGTCCGCGGCGAGCGGCTCGGCCGAGAAGCGCGTGCCGAACGTGATCGCCCGCAGCTGCGCCGCCGTGGCTGGCAGCACGCCACCCTCCGCGAGCAGCAGGCTCGCCTGGGTCGCGGCGCCGGCGGGCACGACCCGGCCGCCGC
>CAZSKV010000186.1:0-13436 GCA_964607495.1 uncultured candidatus Brocadiaceae bacterium | reverse complement strand
CTCTCCGGCCCGCCGGGTCCACAGCATGCGCTGCAGCCTGGCGAGCGCGTGGTGTTGGCGCTGACGCTCGACAGCGCGCGCAAGGAGCCGGTCGATCTGCCGAAGATCACGAGCACCGGGCGGCTGATATTCGGCGAGGCTGGAGCCACGAATCGCCGCGCCGAGGTGCCGGTGCAGTTCTTCTTCGCGATCAAGGCCCCGATCCTGGTGCGGCCGCGGGCCCACGTCGATCTCGGCGAGCTGCCGCGGTCCCGCACCTACGCCCAGACCCTCGAGCTCGTGCCGGCAGGGGGCAAGGCCGTGCGCTTCGGACCGGTCTACTGCAGCGATCCCCAGGTGCGCGGGACCCTGCGCCGCGAGGGCACCTTGGACGTCCTGGACCTCGTGGTCTCGCCCGCGGCCGCGGGCGGCGACGCCCAGCCGATCGCTGCCGAGGTCGCGATCGACACCGACCTGCCGAACCACTACCAGCTGCGGATCAAGGTGACCGGGACGCTGGTGCCCGACGTGCAGGTGCAACCGTTCGCGACGCTGGCGTTCGGCAGGATCGACTTCACGCAACCCGCCGAGCAGTTCGTGAACCTGGTCGACCACGACCTGCGGCGGGACCCCGGGTTCGTGCTCGAGAGCCTGACCGATGAGCATGGCGTGGACCAGCGCGCGCGTTTCGCCGTGCGCTTCGAGCCGATCGTGGGGGATCCGCGCGCGACGCGGCTCTTCGTCGCCTACCGTGGTGGTCTGACCGGGCGCGTGTTCCGCGGGACCATCGTGCTCGCGAAGAAGCACGCGGATGGTCCGAAGACGACGATCCAAGTGCTCGCCTACAACACCCAGGGTCCATGAAGCACTGGCTGCTCTCCATCGTCCCGCTCGCCCTGCTCGCGACCTGGCCGCAGAACTCGCAGGATGCCGGCCCACGGCTGCGCCTGCGTCTGACCGGCAACCTCGGCGGCAAGCTCGAGCCCTGCGGCTGTGCCTCCGGGCAGCTCGGCGGCCTCGCGCGGCGCGCGTTCACGCTCAAGAGTGACCTGCGCTACGACCTGCTGCTCGAAGGCGGCAACCTCGCGGGCGGGACCACGCCGCTCGATGCGTTGAAGGTGTTCACGGCCCTGGAGGCGATCGGCGCGGTCGAGCCCCGCTACCACGCGATCGGCATCGGTCCGCGCGACCTCGAGCAGGACCTGGCCCGCTTCGCCGAGGATCTGCAGATCTCGGCCACGCCGCTGCTGGCGGCCGATCTGCAGGCGAAGCCGGGTTTCAGCTGGGGCGTGCAGCCCTTCGTCGACCAGGTCGTGCGCGCCGGCCAGAAGGACGCAGTGCGCGCGCGCATCGTGTCGTTCGCGCTCACCCTGCCCGAGAGCGCGCAGGCCAAGCTCACGCTGCTCGCGCCTGACGCGGCCTGGACGCGCGCGCTCGCTGGCTGCGGGGCGGATGCGTTCCGTATCCTGCTCGCGCACGGGGAACCCAAGGCCTTGCGCGAGCTCTGCAAGCTCGCGCCGCGACCCGACCTCGTGATCGGGATCACCGAGGCCGTGCACGAGCCACCCACTGCGGCCGAAGAGTGCGAGGGCGTGCGGATCGTCTACCCCGGCGTCTGGGGCCGCTTCCTGCTCGACGTCACGCTTGCCCGGACCGCCGGGACCACGACCGTCACCGAGTACCGGCGGATCGAACTCGAGGGCAGCAAGTCCGCCCCAGGCGCGGCCGAGGATGCCGGCATCAAGCAGCTGCTGCTGCGGCACCGCGACGAGGTCAAGGCGGAAGGGCTGCTCGGCAAGATGGCCGAGCAGCGGCCGACCCGGAATGGCGCCCGCTTCGTCGGCTCGAAGGCCTGCCTCGAGTGCCATGAGGAGGCCTACGCGGCTTGGAAGCAGAGCAAGCACGCGATCGCCTGGCGGACGCTGGAGGAGGCCGAGAGCGGCAAGCTCAAGCACAAGGGCACCGACCAGCCGCGCTACGGCTGGCCGGTCACGCACTACCCCGACTGCGTGAACTGCCATGTGGTCGGCTACGGCCTGCAATCGGGCTTCTCCGGCCTGCCCAAGACCGCGCACCTGACGGCGGTGGGCTGCGAGTCCTGCCACGGCCCGGCCAGCTACCACGTCGAGCGGGAACGCGGCGACAAGGACTGGGGCAGCAAGGGCGACCTCGGCAAGTGCGACACCGCGCTCTGCCTGCACTGCCACGACACCGAGCAGTCCCCCGGCTTCGACTACGAGAAGCGCTGGAAGGCCATCGAGCACAAGTGAGACGGCAGCGCGGACCCAAGACCCCGGGAACCCGCGCCTGGCCTTAGAGTCTCGGCCCGGTTCCCTGGTTGAGCTACCGCGAGGTTTGGAGCGATGCGTCGAGCAATCTGGCTGGTTCTCCTGGTCCTGACGGCCGCGTTCACCGCTGCCATGGTCGATTCGCTGCAGCAGGGCGAGAACGCCCTGATCCAGCGGCGCTACCAGGAGGCGATCCCGCACCTGCAGCAGGCCCTGGCCGAAGCCAGGCCCGAGGCGCGGGATCGCGTGCTGCTCCTGCTGGCCCGTGCGCAGGTGCTGGCCGGGCAGCCCGAAGCCGGGGTCAAGACCTACGAGCAGCTGGTGACCGACAGCCCCGGCTCGCCGCTCGCGCGCAAGGCCCGCTTCTCGGCGGCCGAGGCCCTGGTGCAAGCCAAGCGCTTCCGCGAGGCGGCGGCGATCTACCGCGACGAGATCGAGAAGCTGGTCGGCATGGCCCGGAAGGAGGAGATCGCGGCGACCTACCTGAGCCTCGCCGAGCAGGCACTCGGCCAGGAACCGCGTGACTTCGCGCGTGCAGTGCAGTTCTTCGACCTCGCGGTCGACCTCGGCCTCTCCGCAGAGAAGGAACGTTCGGTCAAGCTGCTGGCCGCCGAGTCGCGCCTGAAGGAAGGCAACTTCGCGGACGCGATCGTGCGCTTCACGCCGCTCGTGAAGTCGCTGGCGCCCGCGCAGGGCAAGTTGCGGGCGATGCTCGGCCTCGGCCAGAGCAAGCGCCTTGGCAACGACCGCGCCGGCGCGCGCGCGACCTTGCGCGACCTGATCGCCCTCGACAAGCAGTCCGCGGAAGCCGCCGATGCGAGCTACGAGATCGCGCTGACCTACGGGGTGCCAGCCCCGCAACCGGCCGAGCTCGACCGCGCGGTCGACAGCCTGCTCGACCTGGCGAAGAGCTACCCTGCGCACGCGAAGGCCAAGGTCGCGCGTTTCCTCGCGGGGCAGTGCTACGCGACCAACGGCCGCGCGGATGCCGCCCTCGCCGAAGTGCAGGCGTTCCTCGCCAGCAGCGGCCTGGAGGATCTGCCGGAGGTGCCGCTCGCGCGGGCCATGGTCGGCGACGTGCTCGTGGCCCAGGACAAGAAGCCGGCGGCGATCGAGGCCTGGCGCGCCTACCTCAAGGCCCACCCCGCGCACCAGGACTGGGAGCGCGTGCAGCGAGCGATCGTCGACGCCGAGTATGCGATCGCCCACGCGGCCTTCACGACCGCCGCCGCGGCGAAGCCGGAACTGCCGGAGTTCGCGAAGGCCCGCGAGCTCTTCGACGCGTTCGCGAAGAGCTATCCGCTCGATGCGCGCAATCCGGAGATCCTCTACCTGGCTGGCGAGATGCTCGCGAGCGAACAGAAGTTCGCCGAGGCCCGGGACGCGTTCGCGCGCTGCGTGTCGAAGTACCCGAACACCGAAGCGAGCTCGCACGCCCAGTTCCGTATCGGCGAGATCTTCGAGCACAAGACCTTCAACTACCTCGAGGCGCTGCGTGCCTACCGCAAGGTCACGTGGGGCCAGTGGGCGGCCCAGGCGCAGCAGCGGATCGCCCTGCTCGAACAGAAGCACCTGCACCTGTTGACCAAGCGCACGTTCCGCACCGGCGAGCCGGCCGGGTTCCAGCTGACCTCGCGCAACATCGAGCGCGTGCGCGTGCGCGTCTATCGCCTGGACCTCGAGACCTACTTCCGGGCGACGCACGGGATCGGCGACGTGCGCCGGCTCGACATCGAGGTCATCGAACCCGACAAGACCTTCGACTCCCCGGTCAAGGAGTACAAGCAGTATCAGCTGACCCAGCGTGACATCGAGATCGGCGACCCATCGCCCGGGGCCTACGTGGTCAAGGTCGACGACAAGGAGCTCGAGGCCACGACGCTCGTGCTCGTGACCGATCTCGCGCTGATCACCAAGAGTTCGCGGCACGAACTGCTGGTGTTCACGCAGAACCAGAAGGAAGCCCGCGTCGAGGCCGGCGTGCGGATCGTGGTCAGCGACGGCGGCAAGGTTCTGGCCGAGGGCACGACCGGCGCCGATGGCTGCTTCGTCTGGAAGGGCAAGGAGCTGCAGACCTCCGCCGCCCTGCGCGTGTTCGCAGTGGCCGCCTCGGGCTCGGGGGCTTCGAGCCTCGATCTCACGGGACTCGGCTACGCGCCGGGGCTCGCGGCCAAGGGCTATCTCTTCACCGACCGGCCGGCCTACCAGCCGGGTCAGCTCGTGCACGTCAAGGGCATCGTGCGCGAGGTCAAGGACGGGCTCTACACCCTGCCGGTGCAGCCGGGCTACCGCCTGCAGATCGTCTCCGCCGGCGGCCGGCTGATGCTGCAACGGGCGGTCGAGTTCACGGCGTTTGGCACCTTCGCCTGTGACCTGCCGCTGCCCCCCGACGCCGAGCTCGGCGACTGGCGGATCGCGGTGGACCGGCAGCCCGCAGGCGGCGAGGCGTTCGCGCAGAACTTCACGGTCGCGCGCTACGAACGGCCGCGCGTGCAGCTCGTGGCCACGCCCGAGGCGGCGGTCGTCTACCGCGGCGAAGCGATCCGCGGCAAGCTCGTCGCCAAGTACTTCTTCGGCGAGCCGGTGGTCGGACGCACGATCGCCTACTCGCTCGCGTTGCCGGATGGCGGCCGCATCGAGCAGGAAGGCCAGACCAACGCCGCCGGCGAGGTCGCGTTCGCGTTCGAGACCAAGGAGTTCGGCGAAGAGGCGCTCGCGGTGGTCGATGCGCGCCTCGTGGAGGAGGACGCGGCGACGCGGCTCGTGGTGCCCGTCGTGACCACCGAGTTCCAGCCGGTGCTCGCGACCGTGCGCCCGCTCTACCTCGCCGGCGAGAACTTCGACGTGCAGGTCACGCTCCTCGACCGCGCCGGCAAGCCGCTGGCCAAGGAAGGCGTGCTCAAGCTCCTGCGCACCGAGGCCCGCGGCGGCCGCGTGCACGAGGTGCCGGTCGCCGAACAACCGTTCCAGACCGCGGGCAAGGACGGCAAGGTGACGGTGGCGTTCGCGGCCAGCCAGGGTGGCACGCACCTCGTGCGGCTCGAGGCCAAGGACCGGTTCGGCACGCTGGTGACCGGCCAGATCGCGGTCGAGGTCTCCGGCCAGGACGATGCGATCAAGCTCCGCCTGCTCGGGGACCGGCAGAGCTACAAGGTGGGGGAGAAGGCGCTGGTCAAGGTCGTGAACCGGGCCGGCGCCCGGCTCGTGCTCGAGACCTTGCAGGGCGATGGCGTGCTCGCGCGGCGCAGCTTCCTGCTGCAGGCGGGGGAAAGCGTGCTCGAACTCCCGCCCGAAGCGCTGCACGCGCCGAACTTCGCGCTGGCGCTGGCGATGATCGACGGGGACAAGCTGCACACCGCCGAGCGTGAACTGCTGGTGACCCGCGACCTGGCGGTCGCGGTCAAGCCGGCGCAGGAGGTCCTGCGCCCCGGCGAGGAGGTCGAGGTCGAGATCACGACCCGGGATCCGAAGGGTGGCGGCGTCGCGGCCGAGGTCGCGCTGGCCGCGATCGACGAGGCGGTGTTCACGCTCTACGCCGAGCGGGCGCCGGCGATCAGCCAGTACTTCTACGGGCACCGGCGCGAGACGCAGTTCCGGACCACGAGCTCGTGCACCTGGAGCTACGAAGGCAAGGCGGAGGCGATCAGCAAGGAGATCGCGGCCGAGGAACGGCGTGCGTGGGCCGCGCAGCAGACCGAGATGACGAACGTGCTCGACGCGGAGAAGGATCTGGGCGAGCTCGAGAAGGCCAAGTTCCGCGATCAGCGCGCCGGCAAGCCGGGCGAGGATCCGGCGCGTCCGAGGGCGCGGCGTGCCGGAGAGCAGCAGGTCACGCGCAGTGCGGACCGGGCACCGGGCGCGCCGCCGGCGACCGAGGGGTTCCAGGCGGGGCTGGGCGGCGGCGGGGCCAAGGCTGGTGGCCGGCCCCAGGACAAGCAGGCCAACGAGCCGCAGGCCGGTCTCGCGACCCACGGCTTCGACGTGTTCCATGTCGGCGGCAAGCTGGAGGACCAGCTCGCGTACGCGCGCGTGCCGATGGGGTTCTTCGCGGAGAACTCCGCGGCGCCCGACCTCGCGCAGCCGCTCTCGGCCCCGCGCACGGACTTCTCGGAGACCGGCGCCTGGGTCTCCTCGGTAGTGACCGGCGCGGACGGGACCGCGCGGGTCAGGATCAGGCTCCCCGAGAGCACGACGGCCTTCCGCCTGTCCGTGCGCGGAGCCACGCATGACACCTATGTCGGCGAGGGCACCGCGCAGGTGCGTACGCAAAAGGAGCTGCAGGCGGCCCTGACCGGTCCGCTGGCGTTGACCGAGGGGGATCGCAGCAGCTACTCCGTGCGCGTGCACAACCTCGCCGCGGCCAAGCGCACGGTCGAGACCGAGCTGGCGATCACGAGCGCGGCCAAGACCACGAAGAGCGAACAGCGGCTCGAGATCGACGCCCACCGCGAAGGCGAGAGCGCGGTCGAGCTCACGGCCACCGGCGCCGAGGACCTGACCCTGACCCTGGCGGCGAGGTCTGGCGCGGTCTCGGACGCGCTCTCGCGCAAGGTCGCGGTGCTGCCGTACGGGATCGAGCTGCGCGACGGCAAGTCGGGGACCGTGACCCAGGACACGCTGCTCGAGCTCTCGCTGCCGGCCGGACGCGAACTCACGCGCCTGGGCCTCGCGATCGAGATCGGCGCCGACCCCGGCCGCGACCTGGTCGCACTGGCGCTGGGGCTCGGCTACCGGCCCTGGAACTGCGTGCAGACCGAGACGACGGTCAGCGCCCGCGCGAGCCGCGGGCTCTCGGCCCTGCTCGCCTGGCAGCACGTGGAGCAGAGCGGGCGCGGCACGCCGGCCGACCTCGCGCGCCTGCGCGGCGTGGTCGACGGCCTCATTGCCCAGCTCGCCTCGACGCAGATGCAGGACGGCGCCTGGAGCTGGATCGGTGGCAAGGTGCAGGACGTGCGCAGCACCGCGCAGGTCACGCTCTTCCTCGCGCTCGCGCGCAAGCGCGGTCTCGCGACCGCGGAGGCGCCGCTGCACCGGGCCACGGAGTGGCTGCTCAAACTGCGCGGCGGTGACCAGCCGGCGCGGGCCAGGGCCACGCTGGCGCTCGCGTTCGCCGCTCGTGCCCGGTTCGAGGACCAGAATGCCCTGCACCGCGCGCGCATGAACCTGGACCTCGAGAGCCTCGCGCGGCTCGGCCTCTCGTGGCTGGCCGTCGAGCGCAAGGACCTCGCGCGCGAGGTCACCGAACCGCTGCGGCAGAAGCTGCAGCTGGCCAAGAACCCCGACGCGCAGCGCATCGAGGCCGTCGGCCTCGCGGTCGCGATGCTGCTCGGGCACGACCCGCGCGATCCCGACGGCGCCCGTGGGCTCGAGTGGCTCGATGCGCAGCGCCAGGGCGCCTCGTACGCGACGGCCGAAGCGACTGCGGCGGCGCTGTGGGCGTTCGCGGCGGCTGGCGGCACCAGCAACGCGGGCGCGGCGCGCGCCGACGTCACGGTCGCCGTCAACGGCAAGACTCTCGCCTCCCTGCCCGCGAACGCGCTGCAGACCCAGACGACGTTCCAGGTGCCCGCGGCCGACATCAAGGAGCGCGGCAACCAGATCGCGATCCAGGTCAAGGGCCAGGGTCGCGTGCAGTACGCGGCGATGCTCACCGGCTTCGCGAAGGGCTTCCACGACGTCGACCGCCGCGCCGACGTGGCGTGGCTCGAACGCCGCTATCTGGCGGCACCCTTGCGCTTCGAGCACAAGGTCGTGCCGCAGGGGTTCTCGGTGGTCTCCGGCCGCTACGAGTCCTTCGAGAACCAGATCACCGTGCTCGAGGCCGGCAAGGCGGCGCGCGTGCGCGTGTCGTTCTCGCTGCGCGACGAGGTCAAGGACCGCATGACCCCGCTCGTGGTCGAGGAACCGCTGCCGGCGGGCTGCACGGTGCTGCGGGACACGATCCGCGGCGGCTACGACCACGTCGACATCGCTCCCGATCGGCTCACGTTCTACTACCGCGAGAGCCGGTGGGCGGACACGGTCCAGTACGAGCTGCAGGGACGCTTCCCCGGCAAGTACCGGACCCTGCCGCTGCGTGTCTACGGGGCCCTGCGCCCCGACCTCATTGCGCACGGCGAGGGCAAGAGCCTCGATGTCGCGCCGCGGGGCACACCCGGTCCGGACACCTACAAGCTGACGCCCGACGAGCTCTACCACCTCGGCAAGGCCCACTTCGACCGCAACGAGCTCGAGCCCGTCGGGCAGCACCTGCTGCAACTGCTCGCCGGCTGGAAGCTGCGCGACGACATCCACAAGGAGGTCGCGCGCATGATGCTCTTCGTCGCGGTCAGCCGGAACGACGCGGCGCAGATCGTGCGCTTCTTCGAGGACCTGAAGGACCGCTATCCGGAGCTCGTGATCCCGTTCGACAAGATCGTCGCGGTCGGCAAGGCCTATCTCGACCAGGGCGAGTTCGAACGCGCGCTGATGGTGTTCCGCGCCGCGGCCGAGGCTTCATTCCTCAAGGAGGCCGCGGTCGCCACGACGCTCGAGGGACTCGGCGAGCAGAAAGCCAGCATCCGCTTCCTGCGGCGGCTGCTCGGGGTGTATCCGGACCTCAACACGATCCGTGCGGCGCTCTATGGCCTCGCCCAGAAGGAAGCCAGCTTCGCCGCCCAGATCCCGGACGGCGCTCCGCTCAACGACAAGGTCGGACGCAGGGAGGAGCTGCGCGCCCAGGCCCTGCACAACCTGCGCGAGTTCCTCGTGCTCTATCCCGAGGACCTGCTCGCCGAAGAGGTCAGCTTCGCCTGGGCCACGACCCACCTCGAGGCCAAGGAGACGCAGCAGGCGCTCGAGGTCGCGCGGGCCGCGCTGCAGCGCTACCCGGGCTCGACCTTCGAGGACGAACTGCTCTACACGACCGGCTACTGCCTGTTCGCGCTCGGCAAGCACGAGGAGGCGTTCAGCACGCTGCAACGGGTCGCGAGCGCGAGTTTCCCACGACCTGACGGGCAGAAGGGCGAGTCCGAGAACAAGTGGCACGCCGTCTACTTGCAGGGCCAGATCCACCACGCGCTCGGCGCGCCGGACAAGGCGCTCGCCAGCTACGAGCAGGTCAAGGATCGCTTCTCCGACGCCGAGGAGGCCAGCGACTACTTCCTGCGCAAGACGCTCGCGCTACCCGAGGTCACGGCGATCCCGCTGGCAGACAAGGTCGAGGTGGTGTTGACCTACCGCAACGTGAAGCAGATAGAGGTCAAGGTCTACCGCGTCGACCTCATGCGCCTCTATCTGCTCGAGAAGTCGCTGAACAACATCCGGGGCGTCGAGCTGCACGGCATCAGCCCCTATGCCACGCGGACGGTCGAGCTCGGCGACGGGCGCGACTTCCGCAGCAAGGAGAAGAAGCTTGCGCTCGAGCTCAAGGACCCTGGTGCCTACCTCGTCGTCGTCCGGGGCGAGGACCTGCTCGCGACCGGGATGTTGCTGCGCACCGACCTCAAGATCGAGGCCCAGGAGTCGCTCGACGTGGGTCGGATCCGCGTGAACGTCAAGAAGCAGGATGGCTTCCTCGCGAGTGCCCACGTCAAGGTCGTCGGCTCCTCCGACCAGCAGCTCAAGAGCGGTGACACCGATCTGCGCGGGATCTACGTCGCCGATGGCCTGGTCGGCCAGGCGACGGTCATCGTCAAGAAGGACGACGAGTACGCGTTCTACCGGGGTGCTGGGATCCACCAGCCGCAGATGTTCCAGCCCGCACAGAACGCCGCCCCCGCGCAACAGCTGCAACAGACGCCGCAGTTGCGCAAGGGCAAGCAGTTCGAGGCGCTCGACAACAACTTCAACTTCAACATCCAGAACCGCGGCCGCCAGGTGCAGTGGCTGCAGCAAGAGGTGCTGAACAAGCAGCAGAAGGGCGTCGAAGTCGGGCGGACGAAGTAGCTGCAGTGGCTTCGAGGGGGACAAGTAGCTTCGAGGGGGACGGAGTCCCCCTCGAGCACCGCCTGGGGAGGTCTTGGGAGGGAACGGTTGGGGCTTGGGAGGGAGAGGTCTGCAGCCAAGGGGGCCTACCGGCCCCCTTGGACCCAGGTGGCTTCGAGGGGGACGGAGTCCCCCTCGAGCACCGCCTGGGGAGGTCTTGGGAGGGAACGGTTGAGGCTTGGGAGGGAGAGGTCTGCAGCCAAGGGGGCCTACCGGCCCCCTTGGACCCCCTGCACGGGGCGATGGCCGTCGCGGTGCTCAGGCTTTGGCGCCAGGACAGTCAGCGCACTTTCTTGAGGGACGTCGATGATGCACTGTCCGGACGCGGGCCTCCCCACGATGTTGCCGGTGGCGGGGCGGGGCCAGCCGCCACCCCACGCTTCGACTCCGCGCAATGCGACGCCGGTCGCTCAGTCGGCCGCCAGCGTGAGCGCATCCGAGCTTTGCTTCTGGTGCCGCCGCGCATCGCGAGCCCGTGATCGCGTGCGTATCGATCCGCGTGGCGTGTTGGACGCATCCAACCTGGCGCGCGACAGGGACGTGCCTAGCGCGGTTTGGCGACGTGCTGGTCGAGCAGGATCGGGTTGCCGTCGGGATCCATGAGCATCAGGCTGGCGGGCCCGGTCGAGGCGGGGTCGGCTCTTGCAGCCAGGGACAGGCCGGCCTGCTCGAGGCGCGCCTGGAGTTCGCGCAGGTCGGTGAAGCTGGCGAGGGGAGTGGCCTGTTGTGACCAACCCGGATTGAAGGTCAGGGTGTTGCGCGGGAACATGCCTTGGAACAGGCCGATCACGTGGTCGCCGTTGCGCAGGATCTGCCAGTTCTGGGAAGGATCGCCGGCGAAGGGCTGGAAGCCGAGCTTGCCGTAGAACTCGCGGGAAGCGGCGATGTCCTTGACCGTGAGGCTGATCGAGAACGCGCCGAGGTTCATCGTGGAGGATGGAGTGGTGGGTGGTGTCGCGGCGTGGTTCTGCGTCGTGGTCGCCGCGCACGCGCTGAGCACGGCGCAGCAGGAGATGGCGAGCATCGGGTGCATCATGGTGGCGACGTCGTAAACCGGCGGCCCCGCGCTGACCAGTCGCCGCCAATGGGGGTGGCCGGGTCCCCGGATCAGCCGGGGCGCGCGCGCAGCAGGAAGATCCGCGAGCCGGCGCAGCCGGTCAGGCGGCCGGCCGGCAAGGACAGCCAGGGCGGGAGCGGCCGCAACGCGAGGGCACCCTTGCGCTCGACGAGGATCTCGAAGCCAGCAGCCGTGAACAGGCGTCGCCAGGCCGCGAGACTGGTCGCGCGCAACTCGGCCCAGACGGAGGCGAACTCGCCGTGGATGCCGCGACCCAGGCTCGGGCGCAGCACGAGCAGGTTGGCGAGCGTGCCGACCACGTGTCCGAGCAGCAGACCGCTCGCGATCGGGACCACGTGGCAGGCAAGGGCTCCGGGCCGCAGCGCGTGGCGCAGCTTGGACAGGTGGCCCAGGCGATCGGGGAAGTGCTCGACGACGTGCGAGGTCAGCAGCAGATCGAGCGAGGCCGGGCGCAGCGGCAGCTGCTCGCTGTGCAGGATGCAGCGCAGCACGCGGTCGTTGCCCGCATGCCAGGCCGCAGCCTGGGCGTCGCGGTAGATGTCCGAAGTGATCGCGTGCTCCGCGAACTCGGCATAGAGCGCGCGATGGTCCTGGCTGCCGGCGCCGAGCTCGAGCAGGCAGCCGACCGGACGGTCGAGGTGGGCGCGCAGTAGGGCGCAGACCTCGGCCAGCTCCTGGGCGCGCACGGGCGCGAGCGCCGCCTCCCAGGCCGCTGCGTCCGGCTCGACGAAGCGGCGCCAGAACACGAGGCGCCGCCAGAGCTCGCGCAGGCGCGAAGGTGCGCGGGCCTGATCGCGGCTGGTCTGCATCCGCGGGCCGGCGTGGACCGTGGTCGCGAACGAGAGCGTGTCGCCGCCGACCTGCCGGCTCTGCCATGCACAGTGGGTGCAGGCGAGATCCTGGCCCCTCGGCGTCAGCGGGTGTGCGCCGCAGAGCGGACAGGCCAGGACATGCTCGGCGAAGTACGCCACGGCAGCACCTTGTGCGAAGGCGCCGCCAGGATCAACTTCCAGGCCATGCGACTTCTCCCGCCCGCGCTGCTGCTGCTCCTCGCTGCCTGTTCTGCTCCCCCTCCGGTCGACGCCGTCGGCATGCTGGCCGGCATCCCCGAGGAGGAGTTCAAGGCGATGCACACCCTGAAGACCGACAAGGCCCCGCCGCGGCAGGGCGTGCACGTCGAGGTCGGCGGCGGCCGCGCCTACCTCGCCTTGCCCAAGGGCAGGCAGGCGCCGTTGCCCGCCGTGCTCGTGATCCACGAGTGGTGGGGGCTGAACGAGCACATCGAGCACTGGGCCGACCGGCTCGCGGCACTCGGCTATGCCGCCCTCGCGGTCGATCTCTACGGCGGCAAGGTCGCGACCAACCGGGACGAAGCCACGCAGCTGATGCGCGGCGTGCAGCTCGAGCAGGCAGTGGCGACGCTGCGCTCCGCGCACGAGTTCGTGCTGCGTGACGCGCGCGTGCAAGCCGGGAAGACCGCGGCGCTCGGTTGGTGCTTCGGCGGCGCGATGGCGCTCCAAGCCGGGCTCAACATCCAAGAGCTGGACGGCGTCGTGATGTACTACGGACGGCCGGTCACCGACGTCGAGAAGCTCAAGGCGTTGAGGGCGCCGCTGCTCGGCGTGTTCGGCAACAAGGACCGCGGCATCCCACCGCGCGCGGTCGACGAGTTCGCGCAGGCGCTGCGCGCGGCGGGGTGTGGCTTCGAGCTCAGGCGCTACGACGCCGAGCACGCGTTCGCGAACCCCTCGAGCGCCGCCTACGACGAGCAGCACGCCGCGCAGGCCTACGCCGAGGTCAAGGCATTCCTCGCGCAGCGGCTCGGCGGGTGAGGTCTGGGGATTCCTAGCGCGGCGTGATCGGGCCTTCCGGGGCCACCTGTGGCGGCACGAACGGCTTGCCACCCTGGCCGGTGATCGGGCCGAAGAGGTTGCGGCCGTGTTCGACGGTGACGACGACTTCCTTCGTATCGCCCACACTCACGGTGCAGGCTGCGAAGCCACCGCCTCAACACCCTCCGAATCTGCCGGAGGCCACCAGCTTCTTGGTCTTCGCGTCGTAGACCAGGAACTTCGGCGACTTCAGGTTCGGCTGGAAGTTCAGGTACTCCTCGCCGCCGCGCCCGA
>CAZSKV010000185.1:0-3288 GCA_964607495.1 uncultured candidatus Brocadiaceae bacterium | reverse complement strand
GCGCTGATCGTGACCGTCGACTCGGGGCCGCGGCACGTCGCGCTCGCGTTCGGGGTACCGGTCGTGTGCCTGCTCGGGCCGAACGACCGGCGCTACACCGACTACTGTCTCGAGGACCAGGTCGTGATCCGCAAGGATCTGCCGTGCTCGCCCTGCCAGCGCAAGGTCTGCCCGCTCGGACACCGCAAGTGCATGACCGAGATCACGGTGGAGGAGGTGCTGGCAGCGGCGGGGGAGCTGCTCGGCAGGGTGCGAGCGTGATCAGGATCGTGTTCGGTCCGGGCCGGCTCGCTTCCAGGAGAGACATGCAAGCCCCTCGTTGGTCCCACCTCGTGTTCCTCGTGCTCGTCGCGGGTCTGCCGGCGCAGGATTGGCGCAAGCGCATACCGGCGGGAGGTAGTCCGCCGGCGCTGGTGCACACGGCGATGGTCTACGACCCGGTGCGGAACGAGAGCATTCTGTTCGGGGGGGCCACGCGCACGCCCCCCGCGCGGCGCAATGACACCTGGAGTTGGAACGGGACCGCGTGGACGCTGCGGACCCCGCCGAGTTCGCCCCCGGCGCGAGAAGCGCACGCGATGGCCTTTGATCGCAAGCGCGGGCGGATCGTGATGTTCGGTGGCTCCTACTCGCCTCCGCACCTCGGTGACCTCTGGGAGTGGGATGGCACCACCTGGACGCAGATCCAGGTCGTAGGCCCCTCGCCATCCGCGCGAGCCCACCACGCCATGGCATTCGACGAGGCCAGAGGTGTCGTGCTGCTCTTCGGAGGCCAGCAGGCGTCCGGCTTGCTGAACGACACTTGGGAGTGGAACGGACTCACCTGGCGCCAGGCGACTCCAACCAACAACCCACCGCTGCGCATGCGGCATGGGCTCGCCTACGACCGGGTTCGGCAACGAGTCGTGCTCTCCGGTGGGCTCAGCCCGGCCTCCTCACCCCTTGCCGACACCTGGGAGTGGGACGGAGTTTCCTGGGCGCAGAAGTCCTCAGCCGCTCCAAGACGTCACACGGCAGCCCTGGTCTACGACTCGTTGCGACAACGCACTGTCCTGTACGGTGGGCACGATCAGCTCCAGTACCTGACCGGGACCTGGCAGTGGGACGGGTCGAGTTGGTCCGTGTTGTCAACCAAGACCACCCCACCTCCACTCTCGGGACAGGCTGCAGACTGGGACAGTGCCCGCGGCGTCCTCGTGATGTTCGGCGGCGACACCACCGGCACGGTCACGCTGGCTGAGACCTGGGAGCTCGATCCCGCATCCGCCGCTTTCCCCGTGACCAACGCCACGAGTGAAGGCAACTCCAACCTCAGCGAACCCTTCGCGGCCGCCGACTCCCGCGTCCAGTGGGCGATGCGCGCCAGTCACTTCGCCGGCCCCACGACCGGCCTGATCCGGGCTCTCGGATTCCGCCGCGATCAAGGCACACAACCCTTCGCCGCGCGCACCTTGAACCTGACCGTGACCCTGGCCGCAGCCCCGGTCCTGCCGGAGCAGCTGTCCACGAGTTTCGCCGCCAACATGCCGGCGACGCGCACGGTCGTGTCCCTGCCAGCGTTCAACCTGCCGGGCTTGCCGGCGCAGGCGAGCTGGCCGGCGGAATTCGCGCTGCACTTGCCCTTGGTGCAGGGCTTCTGGTGGGGTGGTCAGGACCTGCTCTGCGAGATCGAGGGTCGCAACAACAGTCTGAGCAACGCCTACGAGATCGACGCGGCCGAGCTGCCCCGTCCGCTGGCCACCCGGTATGGCGCCGGCTGCAATGGGGGCATGCCACTCGCTCCGCGCTTCGTCGCCCCGTTCGAGCCGGACCTCGTGCCTGGAGGCAAGCTGCTGCTCGGCGTCGATCAGGCCACCAGCTGGACCGGCAATGCCGCACTCTGCGCGCTCGGCGTCGCAAGGCTCACCCCGCCACTGTGCATCGGCGAGTGCTGCATCGGACTCACCCTCGACCTGGTGCCGCTGGCTGGGTTCGTCAGTGCGACCGGCACCGCGCAACTCACGGTCAACCCGATCCCGAACCAACCCAACCTGATCGGGGCGCGGCTCTACAGCCAGTGGGCGATCTCCAACGGCGCCGCCGGGTTCGTGGTCAGCGATGCCATGGAGCTGCGCTTCGGCCAGCCGGCGCCGATCTGGTTCGACGCGATCCGCACCACGAACCCGAGCCAGGGTCAGGGCACGAAGCACCCCACGAGCTACGTGACGCCGGTCGTGCGCCTGGTCCTGGACTGATCCCTGGCACGCAGGCGCCGGCGCAGCCGCGCTGCCACTCGCTATCCGAACGCGACACTGCAGAAGCTCACGCATTGCTGGCCACCCGGCGCCCTCGCCTGGCCGTAGTGCAGCACCTCGCCGCTGCCGCTCGCCAGCGCCGCGGCGAGATAGATCGGCGTCGCGCCGCACACGCGATCCGGATTCCCGGCCGCCTCGAGACCCGCATGGAACGCGCCCGGGTTGCCCTGCTCGAGGTGCGCAAGGCGGCCGCGCTCGGTGCGTGCGAGCTCGTCCAGGCGCAAATCGTCGACCGGCTCGGGGTCGCCGAAGTGGGGACCGATGTGGGCGAGGTCGGCGCCGGCGATGAAACAGACCCGCTTGCCGGCAGCGGCCGTGCGAAACGTCGCCAGGATCTCCTGCACGTATTGCTCCTGGCCCGGATCCCCGCTGCGTGACGGCAGGCTGCCGCACAGGAACCCGGCGACCGCGAACTCCTGCCCGTGCAGCACGTGCTGGAGCATCAGCACCTGGAACTCGAGGCTGTGTTCGTGCTGGTGCAGGAAGAGATCGAGGGGGTCCGCGGGGCCGAGCCGCGCGTGCACGGCTTGCACGAACCCCGAGTCGGTGCGCACGCGGCCGAGCGGGGTCTCCCAGTCCATCGCGAGGCCGGTCACCGGTGCCCCGGGTCCGTGGTGGCCGGTGCCGAAGATCACGTAGAGATCGGCGGGCGTGGTCTCGGCGAGATAGCCGTAGGCCATCACGTAGCCCTCGCGGCCACGCGCGAGGTCGATGTGGGGTGCGATCAGGCCGCGCGGGGCCTGGCGTTCGCGCCGTGTGCGCCTGCTGATCATCGCCCCGAGGGCCGCCTCTGCGGCCTCCCTGGCCGCCGGGTATCCGGCCGAGCCGGCGTGCCGCGCCGCCCGCACTTCGCGCGCCCCGAACTCGCGCACGGCGGTCGCGAGCGCCGTGGCGAAACGCGGCGAATCGAGGAGCAGGGCCTGGTCGAGCTGGTCGACGAGCTTCGCGACGAAACCCGCGGGCGCCCCGGGCACCTGGCGCTGCAATCCGGCAA
>CAZSKV010000184.1:0-4317 GCA_964607495.1 uncultured candidatus Brocadiaceae bacterium | reverse complement strand
CACCGGGATGCGGCTGTGCTGCGCCAGCTCCTCCAGCGCCTTGTGCTTGAAGGTGCGGGCGACGATGCCGTGCACCCAGCGTTCGAGGTTGCGGGCGATGTCGCCGATCGATTCGCGCGAGCCGAGACGGGCGTCGCGGTGGTCCATGAACACGGCGCTGCCGCCGAGGTCCTGGATGCCGATGTCGAAAGTGAAGCGCGTGCGCAGCGAGTCCTTCTCGAAGATCATCGCCAGGCGCCGTCCGGCGAGCAGGTCGGTGATCGTGTCGCGATGGCGCTTGAGCACGGCCGCCGTCGTGTAGATCTGCTCGATGTCGCCGGTCGCGAGGTCGGCGACCGAGAGCAGGTCCTTGTGCGGCAGGGACGGGAAGTCGGTCAGGTTCATCCGAGCTCCTCGAGGCCGGCGCGCAGCGTGTCGAGGCCGCGCGCGATCTGGTCCTGCGTGATCACGTAGGGCGGCAGCAGGCGGATCACGTCGCCGGCCGTGCAGTTGGTGAGCAGACGCCTGGCGTAGAGCAGCTTCTGCAGCTTCTCGGCATCGCGCGCGAGGCGCAGGCCCTGGATCAGGCCGCGGCCGCGGACCTCGGTCACCATCGGGAACTCCTGCTGCAGGGCGAGCAGGCCCGCGCGCAGCTGCGCGCCCCGCTCCTGCACCTGCGCGAGCAGTCCGCCTTCGAGCGCCTGCAGGAACACGAGCGCGCCCCGGCAGACCAGCGGGCCGCCGGCGAAGGTCGAGCCATGGTCGCCGGGCTGGAAGGTGTGCACGAACTCCTTGGCGACCAGGCACATGCCCATCGGCAGGCCGGCGGCGATCGGCTTGGCCAGGGTCGCGACGTCGGGGAGCACGTCGGCCCATTCCGCCGCCAGGAACCGGCCGGTGCGACCCGCGCCGCTCTGCACCTCGTCGTGGACCAGGAGGGTGCCGGTCGCGGTGCACAGGCGCCGGGCCAGGCGCAGGTACTCGGCCGGGAGCTCGCGCACGCCGCCTTCGCCCTGGATCGGTTCGAGCACCAGCGCCGCGTAGCGGCGCGTGCGCAGCGCCTGCTCGAGCGCCGCGCCGTCGCCGGGCGGCACCCAGGCCACGTCGGTGAGCAGCGGGGCGAAGGCCTTGCGGTACTTCTCGCCATGGGTCAGCGACAGCGCGCCGAAGGTGCGGCCGTGGAAGCCGCCCTCGAGCGCGAGGAAGCCGATGCGCTGCGGCTCGCCGCGGTCCTTCATCGCCTTGCGCGCGAGCTTGAGCGCGCATTCGTTGGCCTCGGTGCCACTGTTGGTGAAGAACACGGCCTCGAGGCCGGAGAGGCGCGCGACCCGGGCCGCGACCTCCTCGGTGTAGGGGTGCCGGAACAGGTTGCTGGTGTGGATCAGGTGCGTGAGCTGGTCCTGGAGCGCTCGCACGAGCTCGGGGTGGCGATGGCCGAGCGCCGAGACCGCGATGCCGGCCAGGAAGTCCAGGTACTCGTTGCCCTCACGGTCGTAGAGCAGGGCGCCTTGGCCGGAGACGAAGATCTCGTCGGCGCGGCGATAGGTCGGCAGGACGTGTTCATCCATGGGTGGAATGGGCTTGGGGGTCGGCGACGAGCTGCGTGCCGACGGCTGCGGAGAGGGCCTCGAGGATCGCGTTCGGCCCGCGCGCGGGCGCGATCTTGACCAGGGCGCGCGGGCACTCGGCGAGCGCCGCGAGCGCGGCGTCGACCTTCGGGATCATGCCTCCGGCGATCACGCCGCGGGCGCGCAGCTCGCCGCACTCGCGCGGCGACAGCCGCGGCAGGCGCTGCTTGCCCGCGTCGAGCACGCCCGGCACGTCGGTCAGGAACAGCATCGCCTCGGCCGCGAACGCGGCGGCCAGCGGACCGGCGCCCGTGTCGGCGTTCAGGTTGAAGAACCGTAGAAAAGTACGCGGTACGTTCGTACGGGGATCAGTTCCCGGGTCGTGGTCCGGGCCTGGCGCGACCGTGGCCACCACCGGCACGAGTCCCGCTCCCAGCAACGTCTGCACCAACCTCGCATCCACCCGCGCGACCCTGCCCACGTACCCCAAGTCCACGCCCGGCACCCGCACCCGCTCCGCCGTGAACGAGCTCCCGTCCGCCCCGCACAGCCCACACGCGCGCACCCCGTGTGCCTCGAGCGCAGCGACCAGCGGCTTGTTCACGAGACCGGCGAGCACCATGAGCACGACGTCGGCCGTGGCCGCATCCGTGATCCGCAGGCCTTCGTGGTAGCGGTCGGGGAGGCCGAGCTGCTTGCTCAGGGTCCGGATCTGGTTGCCGCCGCCGTGCACGAGGATCACTTCGTGCCCGGCCGCGCGCGCGGCCGCGACCGCCCGCGCGAGGTCCTCGCGCCCCGTGGCCTCCTCGATCTGGGCGCCGCCGACCTTGACGACGAGCCTCACGGCAGGAGCCCCATCGTTTCGGGCAGGCCGAGCATCAGGTTCATGTTCTGCAAGGCCTGGCCGGCGGCGCCCTTGACCAGGTTGTCGATCGCCGCCACCACGACCACGCGCTCCTGGCCGGCCTCGACCGCGAGATGGCACTCGTTGGTCAGCTGCACACGGTTCAGCTCGGGCAACCCGGAGGCGAACACCTTGACGAAGGGCTCCTTGGCATAGACCTCGTGCAGGCAGGCGCGCAGATCGGCAGCGCTGCGGCCGGCGGTGGGCCGCAGATAGATCGTCGACAGGATGCCGCGGAACACCGGCAGCAGGTGCGGCACGAAGACGATGCGGTCGGTGCCCGCCTGCTGGTGGATCTCGGGGATGTGGCGATGGGTGCCGAGGCCGTAGGCACAGAAGTTCTCGTGCACGTTGCCGAAGTGGGTGCGCTCGCTCGGGTTCTTGCCCGCGCCCGAAGTGCCGCTCTTGGCGTCGGCGATGATCGGCGCCACGTCGTCGAGCAGGCCCTGCTGCAGCAGCGGCAGCAACGGCAGCAGCACCGAGGTCGGATAGCAGCCGGGGTTGGCGACCAGCCGGGCCGTCCGCACCGCGTCGCGCGCGTGCTCGGTCAGGCCGTAGACGGCCTGCGCCAGCAGTTCGGGGGCCGGGTGGGGGGCGCCGTAGGTCTGCTCGTACAGCGCTGGCTGGCGCAGGCGGAAGTCGGCCGACAGGTCGACCACCTTGCAGCCGGCGGCGAGGGCTCGCTGCGCCGCGGCGCTGGCGGCGCCGTGCGGCGTGCACAGGAACACGCCGTCGACTTCGCCGAGCCGGTCGTAGTCGAGCGGCGACAGCGGCGCTTCGCCGGGGAACTGCGGCGGTTCGGGCTGCACGCCCGGGCGCGCCGTCATGACCTGCGCGGCCCGCATGTCCGGATGGTGCTGGAGGAGGCGCAGCAACTCGCGGCCGGTGTATCCGGACGCGCCGAGGATGGCGACCTGCTTCACGTGACTCCACCTTGCAACGCCGACAGCCGGCGCACCAGCGCCCGCGCCTTGTGCGCGTCGGCGCACACCGCCAGCACGGTGTCGTCGCCGGCGATGGTGCCGACCACGCCCGGCAGCGCCGCGTGGTCGAGCGCCAGGCCCAGCGGCTGCGCCCCGCTCGGCGGCGTGCGCAGCACCACGAGGTTGTGCGCCGCGGTGGCCGACAACAGCCAGGCGTGCGCCGCGTGCCACAGGCTCGAGCCGGCGACCTCGGGCGACATCGACGCCGCCGTCGGCAGCGCGTAGCCCGCCTTGCCCTTCAGCACCGACAGGTCGCGCAGGTCGCGCGACAGCGTGCCCTGGTTGACGGCAAAACCGTCGCGCTCGAGCAGTTCCTGCAGCTCGGCCTGGTTGTGCACCGGCTGCTTGTCGATGAGCTGCAGGATGCGCTGGCGGCGGGCTTCGCGGCCCTCCTGGACTGGTGTTCGCGATGGCATACTTATGCTGGTTGGTGGCATAAATATGCATTGCGACGACGGCGTCAAGGGTGGCGGCAGAAAAGTGGGTCGCCGCCGCCGTCTTGCCGGCACCGGGGTTTGTTTCCCATGCTACTGGCACGGTGGCCGCTTTCGCCGACAACAGGAAGTCGTGTTCCTCGTGCGCCCGCTGCTGCCGCCGCTGTTCCTGTTCGCCAGCCTCGCGGCGCAGCCGCGCTGGTCCTTGCCCGAGCACGGCGTCGTGCTGTGGCAGGTGCAGGACGGTCTGCAGTGGACCGACGGCGAGGGCAAGCCGACGGCGGGGCTGCCGCAGTGGGGCCGCATGCCGGCGATCCTGTTCACCGACGAGCTCGACGACGGACGCCAGCGCTTCGCCATGCCGCCGTGGTCGTTCGCCAGCCTCGGGCCGTGGCTGGCGATGGATCTGTCGACGCTCGGCGACGACGGCGACTTCGACCGCCGTTTCG
>CAZSKV010000183.1:0-2600 GCA_964607495.1 uncultured candidatus Brocadiaceae bacterium | reverse complement strand
CCGCAGCGCCGCGGCGAGCGAACCGCCGCTGCCCGTGCGCGCGACCGCGATCTGCAGCGGCCGGCCGCTGCTCTGCGCGCGCCGTTGCAGCCAGGCGCGCGCCTCGCGTACGCGCTGTTCCGGATCGGGCAGCGCGGCGGCCACGCGCAGCTGGATGCGCAGGTTCGACCCGTACTCGTCCTTGGTGCGCTGCAGGGTCGCGAGCGCCGCCGCGGGCTTGCCGAGCTGCAGCCAGGCTTCGGCGAGCTGGCCCGCGTAGTGCGGGTAGACCGTCGCCGCGGTGTTCGCGTGCTCCTCGAGCAGGGCGGCGACGCGCTCGGTGCGCCCGAGCAGACGCTCGATCGCGAGCGCGTCGTTCAGCAGCATCATGTCGTCCGGGCGCTGCCGCCAGGCCGCTGCGGTCGCCTCGGCGAGGGCGGAGACGTCGCCGCTCACGACGCGCGCGAGCAAAGGCTCGCGCGCGAGCTCGTTCGCGACCCGGGTCCGGCCGGCGGCATCGAGCGACGCGGCGAGGCGATGCGCGGCCTGCAGGCTGTTGCGGTCCGGAGTGCGCAGTTCGCGCAGGGCCGCGAAGCCGCGCGCGACCCGGCGCTGGCGCTCGGCGGGTTCACTGGTGGCCAGCGCGCCGAGCGCCCAGGTCATCGGCTGCTCGGGAGCCACGGCTTCGAGCCTGGCGAAGAGCGCGGCGGCGGCCGGGCCCTGGATCCGGTCGGAGAGGCAGAGCGCGGCCCACTGCCGCTGCTCCTGGGCGGCGTTGCGCCGGTAGACGAGGCGCGCGATCAGGTCCAGCTGCAGCTCCTCGCTGCAGGCCGCGATGCTGCGATCCAGCGCGGTGAGCAGCGCCAGGTTGCGCTCGTCGGCCGAGAGCTTCGCGAGCACGGCATCGAGCACCGACTTGCGTTCTGCGGCCGGGAGCTGGCCGGCCAGGGAGAGGCGCATGCCGAGCAACGACGGCATCGCCACGTGCTCGAGCGCGTGGCGCACGAGGCGCGCGGACTCTTCGGCGGTCAACAGGCCCTGTCCCGCCTCGGCCAGCTGCTGCGCCTGGAAGCCGTTCGCGTCGGCCAGGGCATCGGGCAGCAGCTTGCGCAGCGCGTCCTTGCGGGTCTCCTCGTCGAGGCTCGTGCTGGTGCGCACCACGGCCAGCACCTGGCTGACGCGCGCGCTCCCCGTGCGGCCTTGCAGGGCCGAAGCCAGGCGGGTCGCGTCGTCCGCCTCGCGCCGCGCCGGCCGGCTCGCCGGCGTGGGGGCAGGCACGGGCAAGCCCGCCGCGCGGAGCGCCGGCGTGGCCCAGTGCAGATCGGCCGGGCCCGCCCTGGCCACGAGGGCCTCGGCGCCGTCGCGGTCGCCGCGCAGGAGCGCGAGGCTCAGGAGATCGCGGTCGAAGCCCGTGCTCGCCGCCGGGATCAGCTCCGCGGCGGCGGTCAGCTCGCCGCGGTCGAGACGCGCCTTGCCGATCCGGCGCTGCACGGCCGGATCCGCGCTCGCGGCCAGCGTGGCTTCGAGCGCGCGCGCCTGCGCGACCAGCGCCGCATCTGCGCTCGCGCGCGCGCATGCGAACAGGCGCTGGACCGCCGCGAGGCGGCGCGCCGGCTCGCCGCTGGTGGCGGCCGTGCGCAGGGTTGCGAGCAGCGGCTGCAGATCCTGCGCATCCTGCGCACAGCGCAGGAGCCCGGCCCAGGCGAGGTCGCCGCGGTTGTCCTTCCTGGCGCCCGCGCGCGGCAGCAGGTTGATCCGCGCGCTGCGGTCGGTGCCCGACTCGCCGCTGCGCGCGTCCTGCGCCAGCAGCTCGTCGAGCAGCGCGGTGACCGCGCCGAGATAGAGCGGCGCGGCTTCGCGGAAGGCGCCGCGGCGCTCGAGCAGGCGCGCGAGCTGCAGCTGCGCCTCGCCGTCCTCGGGCGCGCGGCGCAGGATGCGCCGCCAGACCCGCTCGACGTCGGCGAAGGCGCCCGCGTCCTCGTAGAGGCCGGCGACCTTGCGCTCGATCGAGGCGAAGTCGGGAGCCATTCGCGCGCGCGCGAACGCCCGCTCCGCGGCGCGGAAGTCCTTGCGCTTGAGCAACGCCTCGCCGAGCTCGAGGAACACGGCCGGCGGCGCCTCGTCGCCGAGCAGCAGCCAGCACAGGCCGTAGCTGCTCATCCCCTGCCAGTCGCCGAGGGCCTGGGCCTCGGTCATCAGCTCGCGCACGAACGCGCTGCGCTGCTCGCCCGCGCCCGGCAGCGTGTCGGCCAGGGCCAGGCGGCGCTCGGCGTCGCGCTTGCTGGTCTCGAGCAGGTCCTGCAGGAGCCGATGCAGGTAGACCTTGTCGGGCCGTTCGGCGAGCCGCCGGCGCGTGTGGCGCTCGGCATGGCGCAGCAGCGGCTCGGGCGCATCCAGGTTCAGGAGCCCGTCGGCCGCGACCACGAAGAGATCGTCGGGCACGTCCTGGCCGACGAGGTCGGCGAAGAGGCCGAGGGCCTGCTCGGTCTTGCCGCCGGCCTTCCAGGCGTTGCCGAGCAGCAGCAGGGTCTCGATCCGGTCGCTGTGCCGCGCGAGCGAACGGCGGTAGACGCGCGCCGCGTCGAGCGGCTTGCCCGCGAGCTGGTAGACGCCGGCCGCGA
>CAZSKV010000182.1:0-2428 GCA_964607495.1 uncultured candidatus Brocadiaceae bacterium | reverse complement strand
GACCCCGCGCGCCTTGGCCTCGTACGAACGCGAGGCAACGACCCCCGAACCGACGACGACCGGCCTGCCGACCAGCGCGGGTTCGAGGATCTGCTCGATCGAGGCCAGGAACGCATCGATGTCGAGGTGTAGGATCCGCGGGTGCATGACCCTAACATATACCTAACATGCGTCCCTGCGCCCGCGTCTCTTCACCGTCTTTGCGGCCCGCGCCCTGGCCACGCTTTCCGCCCGCGCCCCCGGCCGCGCAAACGGGCGAGGCTGGGGCAACCAGCTGCAGGTGCGCACGCGGAAACCACGACAAGCATGCGCCGAAAAATTTTTCGCGCCGCACCGGAGTCGTGGCGCGCCCCGCCGTGCTGGGCCGCGGCCGCCCGGCCGCCGCACCCGGCACCGGCAACCCGCAAGATTTAGAATTGCCTTCGCATGGGGACCCCAATAAGTAGGGCCAGTCCTGCTGCCGGCGAGCGCACGAGACCACGCCGCCGACCGTCCTGGCAGCCGATCCATGCACGATCGGCATGCGTACGGACGCAACGGCGCGCTGCGGGATCGTCACGTGCCTGGCAACGGGATGGCAAGCAGTCGGTACCCAGGCAGGCGGTTTCAAGGCAGACAGTATGCGGACGGCAAGCGGTGCTCGATCCCATGCGCATGCGCAGCCGCGTCCCCCAGACAGGACGGTTTCAGACCAGAGCGTCTCCAGTCAGGACGTCTCCGGAGCAGAGCACCCAAGATCGGTGCACCCAAGATCGGTCAGGATCAGTCAGGCGACAGTCGGCGCAACCAGGCGAGACACAGGGAGGTAGACAGTGAAGATCGAACGGCGGTTCACGCGCAGCGGTGAGAGCCCGTACCGGAACATCCCCTTCGGGCCGCGGGTCTCGGAGATCAAGAACCCGGACGGTTCGGTGGTCTTTCGCCAGGAGAACATCGAAGCCCCTGCCGACTGGAGTCCGGTCGCGGTGGACATCCTCGCGCAGAAGTACTTCCGCCGCGCCGGCGTGCCACAGACCGATGCGAGCGGCAAGCCCGTACTCGACGCGAACGGCAAGCCGAAGCTCGGCGGCGAATCCAGCGCCAAGCAGGTGTTCCACCGCCTGGCGGGTTGCTGGCGCCACTGGGGCGAGAAGCACGACTACTTCACGACCGCCGCAGACGCGCAGAGCTACTACGACGAGATGTGCTACATGCTCGCCGCCCAGATCGGCGCGCCCAACTCGCCACAGTGGTTCAACACCGGCCTGCATTTCGCCTATGGCATCACCGGCCCGGCGCAGGGGCACCACTACGTGGACCCGCAGACCGGCAAGGTGCAGAAGAGTTCGAGCGCCTACGAGCGGCCGCAGCCACACGCCTGCTTCATCCAGGCCGTGAACGACGACCTCGTGAACGAGGGCGGCATCATGGATCTCTGGACCCGTGAGGCCAGGCTCTTCAAGTACGGCTCGGGCACCGGCTCGAACTTCTCGGCCCTGCGTGGCGAGAACGAGTCCCTCTCCGGAGGCGGCAAGAGTTCGGGCCTGATGTCCTTCCTGAAGATCGGCGACCGCGCTGCCGGCGCGATCAAGTCGGGCGGCACGACGCGACGCGCCGCCAAGATGGTCTGCCTCGATCTCGACCATCCGGACATCGAGGAGTTCGTGACCTGGAAGGCGCACGAGGAGCAGAAGGTCGCCGCGCTGGTCGCGGGCAGCCAGCTGCTCAAGCGCCGGATCGAGGCGGTGATGCAGGCTGCGTTCACCGGCGGTGCCGCGACCCAGGGCGATCCCAAGACCGACGTGGCGGCGAAGGCCGACGTCGATCCCCGGCACAACCACGCGCTGGCCGTCGCCCTGCAGACCGCGCGCGCGTCGTTCGTGCCCGAGAGCTATCTGCAGCGCGCGCTGCAGCTCGCCGCCCAGGGTTGCCGCCAGATGGAGATCACGGAGTACGACACGAACTGGGACGGCGAGGCCTACGTGACCGTCTCCGGCCAGAACTCGAACAACTCCGTGCGCGTGCCGAACGCGTTCTTCACGCACCTCGAGCAGGGCACCGACTGGACGCTGCGCTACCGCACCAACGGCAAGCTCAAGCGGCAGATCCCGGCGCGGGCGCTCTGGGACAAGATCGCCTACGCCGCCTGGTGCTGCGCCGATCCCGGCCTGCAGTACGACACCACGATCAACGAGTGGCACACCTGCCCCGAGGACGGGCGGATCAACGCCAGCAATCCGTGCTCGGAGTACATGTTCCTCGACGACACGGCCTGCAACCTGGCGTCGATCAACCTCGTGCGCTTCGCCGGCGCGGACGGCAGCTTCGACATCGATGCGTTCCGGCATGCGTGCCGGCTGTGGACCATCACGCTCGAGATCAGCGTGCTGATGGCGAGCTTCCCCTCGGAGTCGATCGCCGAGAAGAGCTTCCTGTTCCGCACGCTCGG
>CAZSKV010000181.1:0-2536 GCA_964607495.1 uncultured candidatus Brocadiaceae bacterium | reverse complement strand
GAGCTTGGCCACGAAGTGCACGAAGAGCCCGAACCCGATCACGAAACAGGCCCACATCGGCCACTGGTCCGAGGGATTGCGGACGATCGAGAAGCCGGAGTACTGGCCGCCCTCGTCTCCGCCCCCACCCATCGTCGACTGGAACACGATGTAGTCACCGTGCCGCAACGGCTCGTTCATCCGGATCTCGACGCGCTGCTCGCGCGCATCGACGACCTTGGTCACCGTGCTCTCGTACGACTTCGCCATCGTCGAACGCGCGTGCGTCTCGTGCCGGGCGTCGTCCAGGCGCAGCGTGAACGGCAGGTCGTAGCGTTTGCGCCGCAGTTCGATCTCGAACCGGCGACCGGCGCTCTGCACGACCCAGGGCACGTCGGACAGGCCCCAGAGCACCGACTCGTTGCGCTGCGCCCCGCCGCGCTCGGCCAGGGCCAGGACCAGGCCCATCGCCTGGCGCTCGTGTTCGTGGTGCGGACCGAGGTCCTTCAGGAAGTAGCCGTCGAACACGCGGCTGCGCCCGGGCAGCGACTGGCCCTTTGGTGCCGGCTCACAGTTCTCCAGCACTTCGAGCACTTCGACCGCGAACGGCAACTGCGCGGCCGTGAACACCGCGGGGGCGCCCGCACGCGCGCCGCGGAAGCGGGCCTCGTCGATCCGGTGCTCGGTGACCTGGCTCCCCGCCACCTTCTCACGCACCGCGATCTCCCATTCGTGCTGGCTCTCGTACCAGTTCGCCTTGTCGCCCTCGTGCAGCAGCAGGAAGCCCTCATCGGCCATCCAGTACTTGACGAAGCCGGAGGCGAGCAGCAGCAGCATCCCGCAGTGCGTGATGATGATGCCGGCCGTGCGCCATCCCTTGCGCAGCCGGACCAAGCCGCCGCAGACCAGGTTCACGAACAGCACCAGCATCAACGTCTGCCCGCCGGGAAACACCGGGATCTGCACCGATCCGAGGGTGGTCGTGACCACGAACGAGTTGAAGTAGACCAGCTGGCTGCGGTGCAGGCCGAGCATGTCGGGCTGCTGGGTCAGCGTGCCGATCACGGTCAGCCACATCAGCCCGATCAGGACCAGGCAGGTGAGCCAGTAGGAGCAGAGCGCGTTCCAGATCCAGCGCATCGTTTCACCTCAAGGAGCGTAGCAGCGCCAGGAAGTTGGCGTGTTCACGGCCCACTTCGTCGGCTGGTCCAGTCATGCGCACGAACACCGACTCGTCGCCGCGCGTGCAGACGACGCCGAGGAAGCGCGCGTTGGCGATCGTCTTGCCGTCGCGGCCCGTGTAGCTGCCGGTCAGGTCCACCAACAGGCTCGGCTGGCCGAGCACCTCGATCCGCGGCAGTTCCTCGATCTCCTTGCTGCCGATCGGGGCGAGACCGAGCATGCTGCGCCAGCGATTCACGTTGGCCGCGAGATCCCCCATCGCCAGCGAGATCCAGCACTCGGTCGCCGGCGCGTTGCGCGGCCGGAAGCTCACGAGGCGCATCGGCTGTTCGGCCTGCGTCTCCCACGAATCGGGCTTGGTCCAGCGCACGGAACTGGTCGCGACCCCGGCCGGCGGCCTGCCGGCGGGTGCCGAGGCTGGCCGGCTGGCGGCCGCCGTGTTGAGGCGCAGCGAGGCGACCAACGCGCGGAACCGGCCGAGCTCCTGGTCGACCACGGCCTTCGGCCCGGTCAGCTTCACCGTGATCGCGCCGTCGGCGCGGGCCAGGAAGGCCGCTGCCAGCTTCCAGTTCGGCTTCTTGGTCTCGGACGTGCCCGAGTACTCCCCCTCGCCGAGGAACAGGCGTGCCTGTTGGCCGAACATCGGGATCGTCTCGAGCCGATCGATCTCGCCGGCCGCCATCGGCGGCAGACCGAGCTGGCCGCGCCAGCGGTCGAGGTTCGCCTCGATGCCGCCACCGCTGCCCGAGAGGAACGAGACGAAACACTCGGCTTCGGCGTGCCCCGCGGGGCGCAGGTTCACGAGGCGGAACACGCCCATCGGTTCGAGCTGCAGCCAGCCCTGCGGCAGGTCGTAGGCGAAGAGCGGTTGCTGCGGCGCTTCGTTCGCTTCCCGGCGCGGGCGGAAGCCGAGCCGATCGGCGAGCGGGACCTCGCGGAACGCCGACGGCGCCAACGGCGCGAAGGTCCGCACGTCGACGATCTCGCCCCCGCGCTCATGGCAAGCGGGAAAGAGCAGGCAAAGGACGCAAACCAGCAGGGGGACTCGGGCGTGCATGACCACGGGGTTGCGTCCGGAACTCCAGCTGGACCGCCGAATTGCCGGCCAACAGGCCGGTTCGGGTCGTCCCGGCCAGGGGCTGGCGGTCACCGCAGGAAGCTCGCGCTCAGAGTTCACGGGCCAGCACGTAGTCGGCGACCCCATCGAGGGCCGCGCGGGCCGGGGTGGCGGGAATGCGGTCCAAGGCGGCCCTCGCCTTGACGATCCGGGCCTGGGCCGCGCGCAGGGCGTAGGCCACGGCGTCCTGCAACGGGAACTCCGCGCGCAGGCGCTGCAGGTGCCGCGCCGGACTCTCGTCGGCCAGCAGGCGGCGCA
>CAZSKV010000180.1:0-3464 GCA_964607495.1 uncultured candidatus Brocadiaceae bacterium | reverse complement strand
TGTTCGAGGGCAAGAACATCATGGATCCCGACGTCGACGTGTCGGCGCTGCGCCGGCGGATCGGCATGGTGTTCCAGAAGTCGAACCCGTTCCCGAAGTCGATCTACGAGAACGTCGCCTACGGACCCCGCATCCACGGCGTCTCGCGGCGCAGCGAACTGGACGAGATCGTCGAGAAGAGCCTGCGTGGCGCCGCGCTCTGGGAGGAGGTCAGGGACCGCCTGCACCAGAACGCCCTCGGCCTCTCGGGCGGCCAGCAGCAGCGGCTGTGCATCGCGCGCGCGATCGCGGTCGAGCCCGAGGTGATCCTCTTCGACGAACCGTGTTCGGCCCTCGATCCGATCGCGACCAGCAAGATCGAGGACCTGATGTTCGACCTGAAGGACCGCTACACGATCGCGATCGTCACGCACAACATGCAGCAGGCCGCACGGGTCTCCGACTACACGGCCTTCCTCTATCTCGGCCGGCTGATCGAGTTCGGCGAGACCGACACGCTGTTCACGAAGCCGACGCGGAAGGAGACCGAGGACTACATCATGGGGCGCTTCGGCTGACGGGCTCAGCGGTCGCGCACCGGCAGCGTCACGATCACTCCCTGTTCCCCGGGTCTGACCTGGAGCTGCACACCGTCCGCCGCCAGATACTCCGCGAGCAGCGCCAGGCGTGAATCGGCCGCGACCGTGAACGGCAGGCAGCCCCGCTGGGCGCTCGCCGTGATCCGGAGCTGCACCTGCTGCGGATCCTGATGGCACAGGTCGATCACGAAGCGGCCCCGCCAGGCGGCGGGCGCCGCCTCCGCGAGCACGCTCACCGCCCCGACGATCGCGCGCACGCATGGACCCCCGTGCACCCGGGTCGGCGTCGCGGTCGACGTGTGCGCGCACTCGAGGCGGATCCCACGCTCGCGCAGCGGCACCTGCAGCGCGCCCCCGAGGCGGCTCAGCAGCACGCCCGCCTGCAGGTCGACCGTGGGTGCGCTCACCGGGTCGAAGAGCCGCAGGAGGTCGAGGACCGCGAGTGCCTGGTCAGTGGCGCGTGCGAGCGCCTGGCGTTCGCCCGGTGTGGCGCCGTTCTGGCCCAGGATCGCGACGTGGCCGCGGACCGCGAAGAGCGCATTCCCGAGCGCGTGCACGAGGCCAGGGAGCACGAACCCCAGGGAGTCGACGCCGGAAGCCGCCCCCGCGCCGCCGGCCGTGGCGTCCTCAGTCCTTGATGGCTTGCCGACCATGTGGGGGCTTCACCTCGTCGAGCGTCACCCGCAGTGGCGGCTGCCGCACACCACCGCGCAGGAACTCGATCTCGGCGGTGGTCCCCGGTGGCGAGCAGGTGATCCAGTCGTGCAGGTCGGAGGGGTTGTCGAGCAGGCGGCCGTTCCAGGCGAGGATCACGTCGCCCTTGCGCAGTCCGGCGCGGTCGGCCGGTTGCCCCGGCTCCACCGCATCGATCAAGGCCCCGCCGGAACGCGACCCGCCCAGCGATTCGCTGCGTGGTTGCGGCAACGGCACCAGCCCCAGACCGAGGTAGCCACGGCGGACCTTGCCCTGGTTGCGCTCCATCGAGTCGAGCACCCACTTGACGACCTTGCTCGGCACGGCGAACGAGATGCCGGGGCCGTCGGTCAGCGCGCGGCGCGTCACCCCGACCACATGGCCCTGCATGTCCACGACCGGTCCGCCCGAAGCACCAGGGTAGGCCGGCGCGCTGATCTGCAGGAACTCGTTCGTGACCGGAGCTTCGGTCTCGAGCAGGTGGCGACCGACGTAGCTCACGATGCCGACGGCAATCGTGTGCCGGAATTCGAAGGGGTTGCTGACGGTCATCACCCAGTCGCCGGGCTGCACCTGCTCGGAGGCCGCGAGCCTGAGGACGGTCAGGCCCTCGGGCACCTCGCGCAGGCGCAGCACGGCCAGATCCGTGATCGCATCCTCGCCGACGACGTCGGCCTCGATCCTGCCGAAGCCCGGCACCTCGACGACGATCATCAGATTGCCAGCGACGACGTGCTGGTTGGTGAGGATCAGACCCGTGGCGTGGATCACGAAGCCGGTGCCGGTCATCCGGTCGCCAGCGCCAGGTTCGAGCAGGGTGCGCACGCCGACGACGCCGGGGGCGATGCGCTGCACGAGCGGCGCCAGGCTCGGCAGCACGCCCGGCGTGACCTGCACATCGACGGTCTCTGGCTGCTGCCTCGTGTTCCTGGCCTCCTGGTAGGCCTTGGTCGCCTCCCCGAGCGGCCACCAGCGCCCGAGCACGGCCCCGGCCCCGAGCAGGAGCGGGCCGAGCACGAGCCAGGACCAGATCGGCCTGGCAGGAGTTGAGGCGGACGCCACGCGCAGGGGAGTCTACTTGACCACGCCGATCCTGACAGGGGGGACGTAGGCTTCCCCACGTTGGACCGGATTCCGATGCCACGGCATGCCTCGCTGATTCTCTGTGTTGCCGCTGTGTTCCTGGCCGCGCGTGCCGATGGCGCGGCCCAGGCCGGCGCTGCCAGGAGTCCCGAGCAGGCACTGGCCGGATTCGCGCGCGTGCGCGAGCGCCCCGAGGCGCAGCAGCTCGCGGCGCTGCGCGAGCTGGGCCGCTTCGCGCAGCCCGCGGTCACTGCCGTCCTGCTCGAGGCCTTGGCCCGCGCCAAGGGCCACGAGTTCCGGCTCAGTGTCGTGCAAGCGCTGAGCGAACAGGCGCGGCCGGAAGCGCTCGGCGCGTATGCGCCGCTGCTGGAACCCCATGCTGACGCACGGCTGCTGACCGCCGCCGCCCGCGGCCTCGGCCAGCTCGGCGATCCGGGAGTCGCCGAGCTCGAGGCCCAGCTCGCGCGGCAGGATCTCACCGGCGGCGACCCACGCCTGCGTGCGCTCCGTCTCGCCCTGCTCGCAGGACTCGCCCAAGCCCGGACCGAGCGGAGCTTCGCGCTCCTGGTCCGCGAGAGTGCGCGGGGCAACGACCTCGATCGTCTCGATGCCTTGCGTCATCTCGCGCTGGTCCCGGAGACCGAAGCCGTGGCCCGTGCGCGTGAGCAGGCGCTCGCTGCCAAGGATCTGCAACTCGTGGCCGAAGCCCTGCAGCAACTCGCCGCCGCCGGCTGGCCGCGAACCAAGGAGCAGGCGCTCGAGCTGCACCGCCGCTGTGCCCAAGGGGCGCTGCTGACGGTGCGCCAGGATCTGGTTGGCATCCTCGCGCAGGTGCTCGGACCCGACACCTACGAGCCTTTCCTCGAGCACCTCGCGCTCGCGGCCCCGCGGCTCGACGCCGCGCTGCAGGACCCCATCGCACGCGCGCGGACCCATGCCGGCTTCGTCGCCTGGCTGCAGAGCGAGGGATTCGGGCGGCGGTTGCCGCGCGAACGCGTGGCCGCGTTGCGCCTCCTGGCCACGGTCGGCGACGAGAAGACCGTACGCCTGGTCGTGGCCCAGCTGCAGGCCAAGGAAGACGAGGTGGCCCTGGCGGCGATCGAGGCGCTG
>CAZSKV010000179.1:0-1768 GCA_964607495.1 uncultured candidatus Brocadiaceae bacterium | reverse complement strand
GTTGCCGCTCGGCACGAACGGACCCCAGGGGATCGAGTTGTTGATGCCGCCGTAGGCATTCGTGAGTGCGCTGGGCGAGACGATCTTCTGGGCGGAGAGACCGCATGCGACGATGGCCGTCGCGATCAGGAGGTGCTTGGTCATGGTTCGGGGAAGAGGCAGGTAGGAAAAGACGTGGAAGCAGCCAGCCTACCAGCGGCGGTCCGGGGCCGGAATCCCCCCGGCGCGGCCACTCAATCCACGCGCCGCACCATGTCCTTGCGCATCGCCTGCGCCCGCTGCGGTGGGTTCTTGGCAAAGCGCACGACGTAATGCGGCCGCGCCGGCCGGCTCGAGCGCGAATCGGTCTTCGGCACGACCTCGAGGAGTTCGAGCCCGACCTTGGCCAGGCACTCCTTGAACGGCAGCTCTTCGACGCCGTCGACGTACTTGGCGAAGAACGGGGCGAAGTCCCGGCCCGCGATCGCCGCGCAGTGCCGGGCGACGTCGCCGTCGGCGAAGCCCTTGCCGGTCTCCCGGCACTGTGCGTAGAGCGCGCGCATCACGTCGTCGAAGGACTTCTTGTTGGCGGTCGCGTCCCGGATCTCGATGTCGAGCAGCAGCCCGAGCAGCTGCCCCTTGTTGTAGTAGTCGGGCGCACTCATGCCGCGGCGCATGTAGGGCGCGTCCCAGACCGTGCGGCTCGCCTCGGCGACGCTCATCTTGAGCCGGCCGGCGTTGTGCTGCAGCGTGTTGATCTCGCCGGCGATCGCCTCGGTCCAGTAGAGCTCCTCGTTCCAGACGCCGGCGCGCACGAGCAGCAGATCGCCGTAGTAGCTCGTCACGCCCTCGGAGAGCCACAGGTACTTCGTGCGGTTCGGGCCCTGGTAGTCGAAGGGGCCGAGCGCCTGTGGCCGCAGGCGCTTGACGTTCCACAGGTGGAAGAACTCGTGGCTCACGATCGAATCCCAGATCGAGTTCTCGTCCGGTGTCGATCCCGACAGGTCCATCATCGAGATCGTCGTCGAGTTCAGGTGTTCGAGACCCTGACCGCCAGGGGCGTTGATCAGGAACACGTAGAAGGGGTAGGGCGGCGCTCCCATCATGTCGAGCTGCGCCTTGACGATCCGTTGGTAGCGCGCGACCGCCGCGTCGTAGAGCTCGGCCATCTTCTGCGGGTCGCTCTTGGCGCTGCCGAAGCCGTTCCAGACGACCCGGTGGTCCACGCCCTGCACCTGGAACGTGCGCTCGTCGAACTTGCCGACGCGGAACGGGCAGTCGGCAAAGGTGTCGTAGTCGGTGCAGCTGAAGGTCTTGCCGTCGCCGGCCGGCAGCATCCCGGTCGCGATCTTCCAGCCCTCGGGGAGGTCGAAGGTCACCTGTTGTGGCGCGTGCTTCGCATCGACCGGGTAGAGCCAGGTGGCAGGGCCCTCGAACTGGTAGGCCTCGAACTCCCGCTTGTCGTCCTCGCGCTTGGTCGCGCGACCGATCCCGCCGCCCCGCGGCGGCTGGACCTCGTAGCGGACTTCGATCGACGACTGCCCCTTGCTCGCAATCGTCCACCGCGACGGATCCGGCTGCGAGACGGCGAGCTCCGTGCCGTCGGCGCCGAACGCCTTCAGCCCGCGCACCGTGCGCGCGAAGTTGCCGACGTGGTAGCTGCCCGGTTTCCAGACCGGCATCGCGAGCGTGACTTCGTCGCGGGCCAGGCCGGCCAGGCGCATCGCGATCTTCGGCCCGGGCATGCCATGATCGAGCTGGAACGAAAAGCGGACCGGTTCGACGGCCT
>CAZSKV010000178.1:0-4231 GCA_964607495.1 uncultured candidatus Brocadiaceae bacterium | reverse complement strand
TCCCGAAGGTGCGCACGCGCTTCAAGGTGAAGAGCAAGAAGCAGGTCAAGGCTGCGGTCGAGAAGACCGCCGCCACTGCGACCGGCGAGGCCGGCGCACCGGCAGCGGCAGCAGCCGCGGCCGCACCGGCAGGCAAGGGTGCCGCGCCAGCGAAGGGCGCGCCGGCCGCGAAGGCAGCGCCGGCGGCGAAGCCCGCGAAGGGCTGATCGACGGGCGCCGTGTCCCGCCTCGCGGCGGTACCGCTGGTCGAGATCTTCCACTCGGTACAGGGAGAGGGCCGATTCTGCGGGGTGCCGATGGCCTTCCTGCGCGTCGCGGGCTGCCCGATCCGTTGCCGCTACTGCGACACGCCGCACAGCTACACGGCGCAGCCGGAGTTCCGTCTGCAGCTGGGCAGCACGACGCGTGGCGAGGCCAACCCGGCCACCGCGGCGCGTGCGGCCGAGCTCGTGCGCGCGAGCGAGGCGGCGAGTCCGTTCGGTTCGGCGGCGCCACGGCTGCTCTCGATCACGGGTGGGGAGCCGCTGCTCTACCCGGAGTTCGTGCGCGACGTCGGTCGCGTGCTGCGGCCGGCGGGCTGGCGCGTGCACCTCGAGACTGCGGCGCTCGATGCGCAGGCGTTCGCGACCTGCGCGGCCGAGATCGACCACCTGAGCGCCGACTACAAACTGCCGGAGACACTGCCGCGCGGTGAGCACCGTCAGCAGCATGTCGCCGTGATCGCGGCGGCGGCACCGCACCCTTGCACGATCGACGTCAAGGTCGTGCTCACCGCGGACTGCGGCGAGCCGAGCTTCGCGACGGCGCTCGAGGACCTGGCGCCGTGGTGCGCCCGGTTGCTGCTGGTCCTGCAGCCGGTCACGCCGTTTGGCAGCGTGCGCGAGCCACTGCCCCCGCAGCGCCTGGCCGCCGCCGTGGCGATGGCGCGCGCGGCCGGCTTCGAAGTGCGCGTGCTACCGCAGGCGCACAAGTCCCTGGGTGTCGAGTAGAGTCCTGCGGCGATGACCTTGCTGCAGCGCGTGCTCGCGGTGGTGGTTGCCCTCTTGACGCCGCTCGCGTCCCAGGACGTGGGTGGACCTCAGTGCCGGGATTGCCAGAACCGCGGCCAGATCGACTGCAGGCAGCACGGCAAGGACGTGCTCGCCCTCGAGCGCGGCGTCCTGTTCTGCAGCGTCGCGGCCGACTGCAAGACCTGCGCCGGCGCCCTCGGCATCGACTGCAGGATCTGCAGCAATCCCCAGGTCGAGAAGGAGCTCGAGGAGCGGCGCAAGCTCGCGGCGGAGTGGTTGCAGCAGCGCCGCCGCGAAGTCGACCAGGTCTGCAAGTCGGAGGGGATCCTGCACCTCAAGACCGCGCACCTGGACCTCGCGTTCTCGGTGAAGCCGCTCACGGTCGGCCGCGACAAGCTCGACACGCACCGGCTGATGCACCTCTACGGGCAGCGGATCGAGGAGCTGCACGCGAAGTTCAAGGAGGTGTTCGGTGTGACCGACAAGGACCTCGCCGCGCGCTTGCAGATCCTGATGTTCAAGGACGCGGTGGATCACCGGACGATGGCCCCGCGCGTGACCGGTGGGGGCGGCGGCAGCTCCGCCAGCCAGAAGCTGATGGGCACGCACTCGGTGCTCAGCATGTGGCACGACACGCGCGGCATGCCGGGGGACGAGGGGCTCTGGCGCTCGGTCGTGCACAACGTCACGCACCTCTTGCTCTCGAACATGCGTCCCGAGCAGTGGCTCGGCAACCGCAAGTACGGGTGGATCGACGAGGGGGTCGCGCATTGGTTCGAGGACCTGCTGACCGGCAAGTGCACGAACTTCTGCTACGAAGAGGTCGCGTTGCAGATCGGTGCCGGGTTCAAGGGCGGCCGCTGGCGGGTCCCCGTGCGCAAGATGCTCGACGGTGGCAAGGTCAAGCCCTTCGCCGAGATCGCGCAGCTGAACACCGACCAGCTCGACTTCGAGGCGCACGCGCTGGTGTTCGCCTACATCGATTTCCTGATGCAGAAACACGGCGGCAAGCAGATGGCCGAGCTCGTGCGCGCGGCGAAGAAGGGCCTCGCGGCGCGCGACGCGTTGCAGCAGGTGTATGGCCTCAATCCACTGACCTTCGAGCCGCAATTCCAGGAATGGGTCAAGGCCACCTACCCGACCGAGGATCGCTGAGACCGGGCATCGCGCTGGGGATCGTGCTGGCGCTGGCCGTTGCCGCGCCCGCCCAGGTGCAGATGCAGGAGCGGCGCGCCTATGCGCGGCTCTGCGAGCTGCGCGCGGCGGTCGGCGCGCGCTATCAGCTGGCCGATGCGGCCGGGCGCGACGCGATCCTGGCCGCGCTCGCGAGCGACGCGCAGGGCGTGCCGATCGTGCCGCCCCTGCGCGCGCTCGCGGCCGCCGCCGGGGTCGTTGCCGACCCCGAGTTCCTGTTCCGCGGCGCGCTGCAGGTGTTCGCGCTGCCCGAGGTCGTCGACCCGGCGGTGATGGCCGACCTCGCGGTCACGGTGCACCTGCCCTACCACCTGCCGTGCGCGGGCAAGCTCGAGTTCGACGTCACGGTGCGCGACCGCTCGGGACAGCGGCCGGCGCTCACGAAATCCCTGCCGCAGGCGCCGACGGTCGATGATCTGCTGCGCTACCGGGCGACGCTGGCCTGGCCGTGTGTGAGCCTGCCGAATGGCGAGTACGAGCTCGTCGTCACGCCGCGCATCGACGGCCGCGGGCCGCGCCCGCACGACCTCGAGCTGCGCGTCGGGTTCGCGGTGCAGCGCGGCTTCGTCGCCCGCGCCGTCGCGCTGCAGGCCGAGGTGCAGCGGCGGGCGCCGACGCTGCCGCCGGCGCAGGGTGCATTCCTGCGCGGCGCCGCACAAGCAGTCGACCGCATCTACCGCGGCGAGCCGCGCCAGGGCACGGCGTGGAGCGACGAACTGCGCCACGCCGAAACCGTGCTGCACAACCTCGTCGCAGGCCGCGCCCCTTGGGACGGGCTCGCCGGCTGCGTGATGTTCGGCCTGCCGGCGGCCGGCGACGAGGTGCTGCTCGCGTGCAGCGAGTTCCCCGGTCCTTCGCCGCAGGCGGAACTCTGGCTCGCGATGGGGGGCGCGCCGGCCTTCGATGCGCGGCTCCTGCGGCCGACCTCGCCCGAGGCGACGGCGCCGCAGTGGCTCTGCGAACAACTGCTGCCGTGGATACGCAAGGAGCCGGCCCGGCGCCTGGTCGTGCTGGAGTCGCCGGGCCGAGTGCGCGAGCTGCCGCGCGCGCTCGCGTCCGCGACCAGCGCGCTGCGCACGTGGTTCCCGGGGGCGCCGCGCCAGATCTGGCTCGGCGAGCGCGAGGGGGCGCTGGCCTTGGTCGCGCATGCGGCTGCCACGCCGTCGCCGCCCGCAGGCCTCGTGCTGGCGGTCGGTGGCGCAGTGTCGAGTGAGGAGTTCGCGCGCCTCGTCGCCGGCCACGTCGCCGTGCTCGGGGTGTTCGGCGCGCAGGACCACCCGGCCAACGAGAACCTGCGCCGGATCGGGCTGCTGGCAGCGCAGGACGCCGCGGCGGGGCCATGGGTCCGCTTCGCGGCAGCGCCGGTGCCGTGGGCTTTCGCACTCGCGGCCGCGGGTGCTGACATCGACCGGTTCACGGCCTCGCTGCCGGCTCCGGCCGCGTCCCGGCCGGCGTCGCGACGCTGACGGTCTCGCGCAGCGCGAGCACCAGCCGCTGTTCGCTCACGAAGCGCAGCAACGGGATCGAGCGCACCGGCGTCCAGCCGGCGGCACGCAGCTCGTCCGCGAACTCCCGTGAACTCAGGGCCACCCGGTGGCTGGGCCGGCCGAAGAGGCGGCGGCAGCAGCGTCGCCAGTGCTGGAGCGTGCAGGCGTCGAAATGCGAGACCACGAGCGCCTGCCGCGCGACGCGGCGCAGCTCGCGCAGCACTTCGATCCGTTCCGCGGCCTGCCGCAGATGCTGCATCAGGCGCAGGCAGAGCACGCCGGCGAACGCCTGGTCGGAAAACGGCAGCGCCCGGCCGGCGGCGCAGACCGCCGGCCAGGCGGCCCCCCCGGCCCGGACCATCTCCGGGTCGCGATCGGCACGGACGGCCGTCTCCCCGAGCATCGCGGTCAGCCTGCCTGCGCCCGAGGGCATGTCGAGCCAGGGGCCGTGCGGCGCCCGCGGATCGCGCAGCAGCAGGTCCAGGACCATGCGCTCGCGCCGGTCCGTGCGGGGTCCGGAGCCGGTCTGGAACCGGGCGT
>CAZSKV010000177.1:0-4409 GCA_964607495.1 uncultured candidatus Brocadiaceae bacterium | reverse complement strand
GCGCCGACGGCCCCCGAGCGGCTCGACCGCGATGATGGGTTCGGGTCGCTACCACCTTCTGGAATCGTCGCGCGGGGCGAGCAATCGTCGCAGTAGCGACCCATGAGCACCCGCGCCTACCGGCTCGGCCTCGCGGCCGTGCTTGCGCTGCAGGCGCTGCTGCTGCTGCTGCTGGCGTGGCTCACGCCCTGGACCACCGACGAGCCGAACTACTTCAAGGCCGGCGTCGCGCTGCGCGAGCATCTGCGCTGGGACCTGCTGCCGACCGTGCTGCACGGACCGCTCGCGTTCTATCCCAACCAGCTCTTCGCCTGGGCACACGCAGACCAACCGTGGCAGGACGCGCGCTTCCTGGCGCGGCTCGGGATGCTGCCCTATGCGCTCCTGACCACGCTGCTGCTCGCCGGCCTCGCGCGCGCGGTCGCTGGTCCGCGCGTGGCGCTGGCGGCGGCCCTGCTGCACGCGCTGAACCCGATCGCGCTCGCCCATGGCGCCTTGATCACCGCCGACTCGGCCCTGGCCTGCGGCAGCCTGCTGACGCTCCGTGCCTTCTGGCACTATCTGCAGCAACCCGGCCTGCGCCGGGCGTCAGGTGTCGGCTTGGCTTTGGGCCTGGCGCTGGCCACCAAGTACCTGGCCCTGCACCTGCTGCCGATCCTGGGCCTCATGGGGTTGTGGCAGGTCGCGCGCGGGCGTCTGCCACTGCGCGCGCTGTGCGGCCACGGCACGGTGCTGCTGCTGCTGGCCCTCGCGACGCTGCACGCCTGCTACCTCTTCCAACCCGGCGGTTACGCGCTGCTCGCACCCGGCCCGGATCCGGATCCCTTCTCGCCGACGGCTGGCCCGCTCTCGGCGCCGTTCCGGGCCCTGTACGGCAAACCGCTCGCCGCATGGCTGCTCGGCCTGTTGCCGGCACCGTTCGCGCGCGGCATCGATTTCCAACTGCAGGCGAGTGCGAGTCCGGCACCCACGGTGTTCGCCGGCCAGATCGGCCCCGGCTTCTGGCTCTACCACGTGACCGCGCTCGCGACCAAGCTGCCGCTCGGCTGGCTGGCGCTGCTCGGCCTCGGTCTCGCGACCCGGGCGCCACGCTGGCCGCAGGGGTTCGCGCTGCTGCTCTGGCTCGCGATCGGCATCCCGCTCGTGCACCTCTCTGGCTTCACGCGGCTGCAGATCGGCGTGCGCTACCTGCTACCGATCCTGCCGCTCCTGGCGCTCTGCGGCGGCCGGGGACTCGCCGGACTCTGCGCGCAGCCGCGAGGCCGCTGGCTCGGGTTGGTGCTCGTCGGACTGGGCGCGGCCTTCGTGGTCGCGCACTTTCCGCGCCTGCTCGGGGCCTTCCACGTACTCGCACCACGGCCCTACCTGCTCTACGCCGACTCGAACGTGGCCTGGCACTCGCAGACCGTGCCCGATCCCGACCTCGCGCTGCTCGAGGCGCGGCATCCGCAGAGCCAGCGCGTGCGCGCCGGCCATGGGCCACGCCTGGGCCCGGTGCATGCCCACGCGCTCGACCTGAGTCCGCCCGACCCGAAAGACCCGCGCCGGGTCAAGCACTGGCTGCGCGCGCAAACCCCGGTCGCGCGGATCGGGGCGTGGTATGCGTTCCGGATCACCGCCGCAGACCTGCGCGGAACCGAAGCGGCGATCGCGCTGCTCGGCGCCGGCCGGGTGCCGGAGGCGCTGCAGGCGCTGGGCGATGCGCCGGCCGCGGAATTGCGCGAGGCCTGCGCACTGGCCGCGGCCGGCCGGACCGCGAGTCCGCGCTTCGCCGAGCTCGCGTTCCTGCTGCAGCGGCCGGACCTCGTGCGCGCGAGTGAGCTCCCGCTCGTGCTCCAGCTGCGCGCGGCGTTCGAGCTCGGGGAGCCGGACCGCCTGGTCGCGCTGGCCGAGGCCACGCAGGCGGCGCGAGCGTTGACCTTCGACGAGGCGATCTACTTCGCGCTCGGCCTGCTCGGAACCGGCCGTCACGACCTGGTGCTCGCCGCCCTCGACCGCGCCGCGCCGGCCGCTGGCACCCCCGGCCACGGTGCCTACCGCTCGCTCCGGCGCCAGCTCGAGCGCGAGCTGGCCGGGGTCCGGGCGGTCCTGCAGGCCGGAACGGGACGCTGAGTCCCGCGGCGCGCCCCCGGAAAAAAAGTTGCCCGGCGGCGCACCACTACGCCGCCGGGCCAAGATCCCTGCCACGGGTAGAACCCGTCGCAAATCTTTCCACCGGTGGACAGCCTTGCAGATCGCGTACCAAGCCACCCAAAGTTGCTGCCCACCCCGGAAGCCCGGACCTGGTTGGCTTTTCGGGGCGGCGCCAGGACCTAGGCCAGGGCCCGATCGTCGCCCTGCCGTCGCTCCGTCGGCGGACTGACGGTAGCCGCACCGCGCTTGCGGGCGACCAGGGTGGCCATCGCCCCGATGCTGTTGAAGTTGGCCATGCCGACCTCTTCGTCGGCGATCTGCACGTGGAAGCGGGTCTCGAGGAACTCCACCACGTGCAGGACTCCGGCCGAATCGACGATCCCGGAGGTCACCAAGGGAGTGGTGAGATCGATGCCCTGGCCGCGGCCGTCGCGGAACGAGGCCACCACGAAGCCTCGGATCTCGGCGACGATCTGTTCAGGAGTCCACTGCATCGCGGGAATGGCGGGAGCGCATGGGAATCGAACCCACCGGGGCCACCTCTAGGGCAACCCCCACTGGTTTTGAAGACCAGGCCAGACACCAGCCCAGATCCGCTCCCGGGCAAGGGCGCGGGAGTCTAGCGGGCTGCCGGCGAACTTGCTCCCGGATCGACGATTTCAGCGGGCCGGGACCAGCTGTGGCCCGGTTGGGGTGTCGACGATCTTCCACCCGCGCTGCAAGAGCTGGTCACGCAGGCGGTCGGCGGCGCCGAAGTCCTTGGCCTGCCGGGCCGCCTGCCGCTGGGCGAGCAAGGCCTGCACCTCGGCCGGGATCGGGACCTCGGCCGTGTCGAGCGCGGGCTCGGCCCCGAACCAGCCCAGCACGCGTTCGCAGCGCGCGAAGAACGCGCGCGCGGCCGCGGCACTCGCCAGGTCGGGCGTCAGGCGGTTGACCTCGCCGACCAGGGCGAAGATCGCGGCCAGAGCCTCGCTGACGTTCAGGTCGTCGCCGATCGCGGCCGTGAACGCGCGCTCGGCCGCGGCACTCGCCGCGGCCAGCGAGTCCTTGCCCGCGGGGATGCGCCCCGCGGCGAGCGCGCACAGCTTCTTGCGTGCCGCCTGCACGCGCGCGATCACCTGGCGCGCCTCGTCGAGTCCGGCGAGCGTGAAGTTCAGGGTCTGCCGGTAGTGCGTGCGCATCAACGCGAAACGCAGCTCGGCGCCGCTGTAGCCCTTGTCGAGCACCTGCTGCACGGTCGTGAAGTTGCCGAGGCTCTTCGCCATCTTCTGGCCTTCGACCAGCAGGTGCTTGCAGTGCAGCCAGTAGCGCGCGAACGGCTTGCCGGTGTGGGCCTCGCTCTGCGCGACCTCGCATTCGTGGTGCGGGAACAGGTTGTCCTCGCCGCCGGTGTGGATGTCGAGGCAAGGGCCGAGGTAGCGCATCGACATCGCCGAGCACTCGATGTGCCAGCCGGGGAAGCCGCGCACGCCGCCGGCGAAGGGCGCGTCCCACTGCATCAGGTGCTTCTTGTCGACCTTCCACAGCGCGAAGTCCTTCGCGTTCTTCTTCTCGCCCAGGACTTCGATCCGGTAGCCCTCCTGCAGCTCGTCGAGCACCTTCTTGCTCAGCTGGCCATAGGCGGGGAACTTCGCGATCTCGAAGTAGACGTTGCCGTTGACCTGGTAGGCGTAGCCCTTGCGCAGCAGGTCGTCGATGATCGCCCCCATCTCGGCGATGTGCTCGGTCGCGCGCGGGATGTGCTGCGGGATGCGGAAGTGCAGCTTCTGCAGCGCGTCCCGGAACTCGTCCTCGTACTTGCGCGCCACCTTCCACGGGTCGAGGTGCTCGCGGCGCGCGGCGAGCTCCATGCGGTCCTCGCCGCGATCCTCGTCGTCGCCGGTCATGTGCCCGACGTCGGTCACGTTCATGACCTGCGTGACCTCGTAGCCCTGGTCCTCGAGCACGCGCCGCAGCAGGTCCGCCAGCAGGAAGGTGCGGAAGTTGCCGATGTGCGGCGAGCTGTAGACCGTCGGTCCGCAGTTGTACATCCGCACCTTGCCAGGCTCGCGCGGCGTGAAGGGCTCGACCGTAAGCGTCAGGGTGTTGAACAGGCGGATCGTCATGCGGACTCGGGGTGCGGCTCTGCTAAAAGGTCCGCCCGCGACGAGCGAACGATGCAGGTGAATGACTCTAGGAACACCCCGGCCGATTCCAAGCCGCTCGCGGCGGGGATGCTCGAGGGCCGCTTCGACCTGCTCGGCGAGCTCGGCAGCGGCGCGTCCGGCACGGTGTTC
>CAZSKV010000176.1:0-2279 GCA_964607495.1 uncultured candidatus Brocadiaceae bacterium | reverse complement strand
TCGCGGTGGGTCTTGAGCGAGAAGAGCAAGCCGAGGGCGTAGGTCGTGATGAGCAGCAACGACAGGCCGAAGCTCAGTTGTTGGGTGAACCCTCCGCCCGACGCGGCGCCGTCTGACCCGAGCAGTGCCGGCACCAGCAGCGCGACGGTTGCGAGGAAGAGCAGGCCAGCCTGCATGCGCGCGTTGACCCGGTTGAACTCCTGCACGCGGTGCTTGAGCCCGCCGAGCAGGAACGACGTGCCCAACATGAACAAGGAGTTCGTGACGATCGCGCCCGCGATCGAGGCCTTCACGAGCATGTACTGCCCGGCGCGCAACGCGGCGAGGGCGATCACGAGCTCGGTCAGGTTGCCGAGTGTCGCGTTCAGCAGCCCGCCGACGGTGTCACCCGTCTTGGCGGCCACGGATTCGGTGGCATGACTCAGCAGCGTGGCCAGGGGCACGATGGCCAGGACCGAGAGCACGAAGAGCAGGGTGTGTGCTGCGGGTGCAACCCGTTCCGCGACGAAGACCGCCGGCACGGCAACGAGCAACCACAGGATCGGATTGTGACGGACTTCCTGCCAGAGTTGGTGCATGGGGGTGATGCCGTGGGTCTCAGTCCGGGATCGCGAGCAACGTGTAGAAGGCCTCGTGCGTGACCGGCTCCTCGCCGGCGGCCGAACGCAACCGGCGCAGCTGGACCTGGAAGGCCTTGCCGAGGCCGCGCGCACCGGTCACGACCGTCAGCGACCTGCGGTCGGCACTGGCCGCGACCCCTTCGATGTCCACGTCGCGGGAATCGAATTCGTCGCTGCCGTAGGTGCTCCAGTGCTTGTAGCCGTACTCGCGCACGTAGACGCGGGTCTTGTCCTGCTCGTACCCCGCGGCGATCGGCGCGGTGAACGTGAGCTCGAACCCCGTGCGCGTCGCGCGCACTTCGAGCAGGTCGAACGGGGTCTTGCCGCTCCAGCGCAGGCGCTCGAGCCCGTAGCTCTTGGGGCCGACGCTGCCCCAGCCGCGCTCGGTCTGGCCGGCCCAGAGTTCGCCGTGGGCGTCGAAGAGCAGGCGGTTGACGCCGCATTGGAAGCCGCGCCAGAACGGATAGCAGGCGCCCTGCCACTGGCCGCGGACCTGCTGCAACGTGCAGCGGATCAGCGAGGCGTTCATCTGGTCGCCGACGATCATCTGGCCGGCATAGGGGCCGAACTTCCCGCCCGTGCGGTCGATGACCGGCCACGACACGGACTTGGCGAGGTGGTAGGGGATCCAGATCGCCGGCAGCGTGCGCTCCTGCTGCCAGCCGAACCCGGGCATCTGCCTGGCCCAGCCGAGCGCGGTCGCATGCCCGTACCAGTGCTTGTCCTGCAGGTGACTGATGCGGCAGACGTCCATCCACTCACCCTGGTTGTCGGTGTAGAAGACCGCGCCGGAGTCGTGCACGACGAGCCCGTTCGGGGAGCGCAGGCCGTAGCAGGCGATCTCGAAGCGGCCCTCGGGTGTGACCCGGAACGCCGAGCCGCGGTAGCGCAGGGCGTCGCCGGTGCCGGACGGGAAGCCGATGTTCAGCGTGCACCAGAGGTTGCCCTGCAGGTCCCGGATCGGCCCGAAGGTGTACTCGTGGTAGTTGCCCGAGAGCCCCCAGTCGTTCGCAAGCGTGTCGAAGCGGTCGGCGGTGCCGTCGCCGTCCGTGTCGCGCGCGCGCGTGAGCTCGGCCTTCTGCCCGATCAACAGGCTGCCGTCGGTCTCGGTGAGCAGCCCCAGTGGTTCGTGCAGGCCGGTGGCCCAGCGCGTGATCCCGAGGTCTTCGGCCCGCGTGGCGCGCGGGTCCGCGCAGCGGAACACGTCGCCGCGACGCGTGCAGACGTAGAGCTCGCCCTGCGTGCCGAACGCGAGCCCGCCGGCTTCGAGGCGCAGCGAGTCCGGGATCGGCACGGTCGTGAGCACGTAGTGATCGAAACCGTCCTTGCCCGAGATCCGGCCCATCGCCGGCGCGAGTTCGGGATCCCCGGCGAGCTTCCACTGCAGCGCGAAACCGCCGCCCTTGTTCACGACCCGCGCCCGCACGAGGTTCGTGCCGGCGCGCAGCTTGATCTTGAAGAGGTGCTGGTTCGGTGTGCAGGGTTGGGTCGTGTTGCTGACGAACACCTCCTCGCCGTTCACGAAGAGCCACAGTGCGTCGTCGAAGCCGCACGAGACCAGGACCTCCTTGGCGCGAGGGCTCTCGACCGTGCACTCGAGCTCGACCCTGTTCTGGTCGTCCGGCACCAGTTCGGTCAGATCGATGACCTGGTTGCCCT